>JAEZKL010000177.1 GCA_023415475.1 Bacillota bacterium
CTTCGGAAAAGATTCGCAATGTTGTTCTGTTAGGCCACGGTGGCTGTGGCAAGACTACTTTAGTCGAAGCCATAGCGTACACAACAGGAATACTCAAACGTCAGGGAAAAGTGGAAGAGGGAAATACGATTAGTGATTATGATAAGGAAGAGCAGAAGAGACTCTTCTCGATCAGTACGACAGTAGTGCCTATAATTTTTGAAGATATCAAAATTAATTTTTTGGATACACCGGGATATTTTGATTTTGTTGGCGAGGCAGAGGAAGCCCTACAGGCTGCAGATGCTGCAGTTATCGTTATTTCAGCTAAGGCTGGAGTAGAAGTTGGAACACTGAAAGCTTGGGATTATTGTGAAAAGTATCATTTGCCTAGAATTTTCTTTGTAACAGATATGGATGATGACAATGCGAGTTATCGTGAAGTGGTTGAGAGATTAACAGAGCTCTATGGTAAGAAGATTGCTCCCTTTCATATTCCGATTAGAGAGAACGAGAAATTTGTGGGATTTGTCAATGTGGTTAAGATGGCTGGCAGAAGATTTACGACAGCAAGTAATTATGTTGAGTGTGAGATCCCTGATTATAGTCAGGAAAATCTTTCGAAGTTCAGAGAGGTTCTCTTGGATGCAGTAGCCGAGACCAGTGAAGAATTAATGGATAAGTATTTCTCCGGTGAAGAATTCACTCAAGAAGAAATCTCAATAGCGCTTCGAAATAATGTAATAGATGGTACTGTGGTTCCTGTAATGATGGGCTCCGGTATTTATGCGCAGGGTACAACAATGTTATTACAGGCAATTGAGAAGTATTTCCCGGATCCGACCAGGATGAGCGTTAGCGGTAAGAATGTGAAGACCGGCGAGGCATTTGTTGCTAATTATGATGAGAAGAAACCCTTCTCTGCCAGAGTATTTAAGACGATTGCCGATCCGTTTATCGGTAAATTCTCTCTTTTCAAAGTCTGCTCCGGTGTGTTAAAATCAGATATAACCGTTTACAATGTGGACAAGGAGACTGAGGAAAAGGTTAACCGTATCTATGTACTTCGCGGCAAGGAGCAGATTGAGGTTGATGAGCTTCATGCAGGTGATATCGGTGCTCTCGGTAAGCTATCCGAGACAGTTACCGGTGATACCTTATCCACGAAGGCTAATCCGGTTGTTTATGACCGGATTGAGGTTGCTACGCCTTATACCTATCAGCGCTTTAAGACTAAGAATAAGGGTGATGATGATAAGGTATCCCAGGCTCTTCAGAAGCTGATGGATGAAGATCTCACCTTGAAGATGGTGAATGATAAGGAGAACAGACAGACCTTATTATATGGTATCGGTGATCAGCAGCTCGATGTTGTTGTCAGTAAATTATTAAATAAATATAAGGTAGAGATTGAGATTATGAAGCCCAGAGTACCGTTCCGCGAGACGCTTCGCAAGAAGGTTCGGGTTCAGGGAAGACACAAAAAGCAATCCGGCGGACATGGACAATTCGGTGATGTTCATATTGAATTCGAGCCTTCCGGCGATATGGAGACTCCTTATATCTTTGAAGAGAAGATTTTCGGTGGCTCCGTTCCGAAGAACTTCTTCCCGGCAGTTGATAAGGGTATTGCTGATTGTGTAGTGAAGGGTCCTGTTGCCGGATATCCGGTTGTTGGATTAAAGGCAACCTTAGTAGATGGTTCCTACCACCCGGTAGACTCCTCCGAAATGGCCTTCAAATTGGCTACCATCAATGCCTTCAAACAGGGCTTTATGGAAGCATCACCTGTATTACTTGAACCGATCGCATCCCTTAAGGTAGTGGTTCCGGATAAGTTTACCGGTGATATCATGGGTGATCTGAATAAGCGCCGCGGCAGAGTTCTTGGTATGAACCCTGTAGCAGGAGGCAAACAGGAAATCGTAGCAGACATTCCGATGTCCGAGCTTTTTGGTTACTCTACTGATCTTCGTTCTATGACCGGCGGTATCGGTGATTTTTCTTATGAATTCGCACGTTATGAGCAGGCACCTTCCGATGTACAGCAGAAGGTAATCGAAGAGAATGCAAAGGAAGAAGAAGCAGAGGCTAATTAATATTTGATGGAATAATAATGATATAAGTTTTAGTATGCAATTAACGGAGGCTGATCTCATGTAATGTATGTTGAGGATTTTGTCTAATAGTAGCAAAAGCGATATCTATTACACAGAGCCTTTACTTTCGGCATGATTGAGATAGCCTCCTACCAATGAGATATAATCTCAACGCGGTAACACATAGGATTTACTGAGGAACGTATAAAAGGGAGTCTGAGTAAGATTTCTTTTTTATAAAAAAAAATAAAAGGAGAGTTTTTATGGAAAAGTTTTTTAAGCTAAAAGCAAATGGCACTAACGTTTCCACAGAAGTTATGGCCGGTATTACCACCTTCTTTGCCATGGCTTACATCATCTTTGTTAACCCTAGCATACTGGCAGAAACAGGTATGCCTTCGGGAGCAGTTTTTTTGGCTACTATTTTTGCATCGGTTGCTGGTACTTTAGTAATGGCATTAGTTGCTAATGTACCTTATGCACAGGCACCTGGTATGGGTCTCAATGCGTTCTTTACGTATACCGTGTGCTTTGGCCTAGGGTTTACCTGGCAGCAAGCATTATTTATGGTATTTTTATGTGGTGTTATTAATATTCTCATCACTGTAACCAAAATCCGTAAGATGATTATCAAAGCGATCCCCGAGAGCTTACAGAATGCGATCGGTGGTGGTATCGGTATCTTTATCGCCTATATCGGTTTATTGAATGTTGGTATCGTTAATTTTGACGCAGGTGTTCCCTCTCTTTCTTATTTTAATAATCCTGCAATCATTCTATCATTGATCGGTATCGTTATAATACTGATTCTGCTCCTTCTTAACGTAAAAGGTGGCATCCTGATCGGTATCTTAGCTACGACGATTATCGGTATTCCTATGGGAGTTGTAAAGCTTGATTTTAGTGCTACTACCGGCTTAGCTGATTCATTTGATCAGTTAGGAACTACTTTCATGGCAGCATTTGGTGCAGAGGGAATGGGCTCCCTGTTTAAGGATGCCTCTAAGATCCCGATGATTATTATGACCATCTTTGCCTTCAGCTTATCTGATACCTTCGATACCATTGGTACCTTCATCGGAACAGGTAGAAGATCCGGTATCTTTGATGATGCTGATGAGAAGGCACTGGAGGATAGTAAAGGATTTAAGTCCAAGATGGATAAGGCATTATTTGCTGACTCAGTTGCTACCAGTATCGGAGCTATCTTTGGTACCTCCAATACTACTACCTATGTTGAGAGTGCTGCAGGTATCGGTGCAGGCGGACGTACCGGTTTGACAAGCGTTGTTACTGCATTATTATTCTTAGTAAGTATGGTCTTTGCTCCGATCATCAGCATCGTTCCTTCTCAGGCGACCTCACCTGCACTGGTCGCAGTTGGTATCTTAATGATCTCCTCCTTCAAGGAAATCAAATGGGACGATATCGAAGAAGCAATTCCTGCATTCTTTGCTGCAATCTTCATGGCTCTTTGCTATAGCATTTCCTATGGTATTGCAGGCGGTTTTATCTTCTACGTAATCGTTAAGTGCGTTAAGGGTAAGGCAAAGGATATTAGCCCTGTAGTTTGGGTAGCCACCGCATTATTTGTTGCTAACTTTATTATTGTAGCAAATTTGAAATAATTCAAATAAATAGTTAGGCGATAATAGATTTCACTAAGAACAAAAAGTAAAAGGTGTGTATGATAAGCACCTCATATAGCGTTTAGACAAAGACCTCGAATTTTAGTTGAAATTCGAGGTCTTTGTCTGTTTCTATGAAATAATCGGTACTTCTACGTGTCTTCTGTGGCACGAGGAGGCCCTATACCCTAATAGGGTTAAAGCAAGCCACCGGTATAGGCCGGTGGCTTGCTTAACTAAAACTATGATTATATTCTCTTAATACTACTTACTGATATTTAATTAGTAAATTATTCAGCAGGAGTCTCATCCTTATCTCCGATAGAAAGGAGAAGGTTAAATACGATACCGACAACAGCCGCAGTAGCAAGAGCCGGGAACTGCATACCGAACATAGGGATCATACCGTTTCCTTCGAAACCAAAGCTACCACCGAGACCAATGATTAAGATGATAGCAATGATAGCCAGGTTCTTTGACTTGAACATATCTACCTTACGATCCATCATAATCGTAACACCCTGAGCTGCTATGACACCGAAGAGATAGATGGAAAGACCACCGATTACAGCCTTCGGAATGGAGTATACTACATTAATCAGAGGTGTGAAGCAGGAGATAATCATTGTGATGCATGCTGCGACCATTAATACCGGAATAGAGAATACCTTTGAGATAGCCATGGTACTGATATTCTCACCGTAATTGGTTCCTGCGGGACCACCGATCATACCGGATACGATATCACCGACACCATCACCAATCAGGTTCAAGCCTAGCTTGTCCGCGATATTGTACTTCTTATCAGACTTCATCTTCTTCGCCAGGTCGTTTACATAGATATCTAATTGATATACATGTGCGGTTGACTCCGGAATAGTCGCAATTGCGATTGGCATAATTGCGGCAACTGCTGCTAAGGTAGGCTTCGGAAGGGTGAATTCTGGAAGACTGAATATTTTGGTAGATTCGATCGTGTTAAAGTTAACAAAAGGTACTCCGGTCACGAGTCCGATGATTACTGCAGCCACATAACCGGTCAAAAGGCCAAAAAGAATAGGCAACTGACTCAGCTTGCCCTTCAAGTATACTGAATATGCAATTGTTGAAATAAGAGTGATAATGGAGATAACCCAAGCCATGTTCTGTGCAAGTGCTGTCTGTGTCTCCTGAACGGTGGGGATTGTTGATGCGTCACTCATTGCGTTAGCTGCAAGTGATAATCCGATAATCATTGCGATACTGCCAGTATCTGTAGGGGGGAGAATCTTGTCGATGGTTTTTCTACCGGTACGCTGAATGATGAGGCCGGCAGCAATTGATACGAAACCTGACATTACGATACCAAATTGAGCAATTGAGATTTTGTCGTTCAGGCTATATCCTGCGAATTGTTCGGCTGCCATAATGGAAGCGATCGCTGCGATATAGGAGAAGCTGGAACCGTAATAGAGAGGAATCTTCTTACCAGTGATTAAGATGAAACAAAGAGTAGCAAAACCGCTGGCAAAAATAGTTGTTGATACGTGGAAACCGGTGATTAATGCAACTAGAACGGTTGCTGGGAACATTACAACAATCTGCTGTAATGCAAATAAGATCAGTTCCACGATCGGGGGTCTTTCATCCGGCAGATAGCCGATGGGTTGATGCTTTGAAGCCATATTACTTTTACCTCCTGGGATTTTTTATATTTTGACATACTTTTTGAGATTTGTAAAGATGGAATCTTATCAATTTTGCAAAAAAATTTGGAAATATATCAAAGAATTACCAAAAAATACAGGTGAATATTAACTACACTATGCAGAATGTATAATTAAAATATATATATTGGTAATAATCCTTTGGTATGTGGTATAATTAGATAGAAGAAATTCCTGAAGATGAAATGGAGGGATTACAATATGAACAAAAGATTGAAGCTGAGAGAAAAGTGGCAGGGGCTGACTGATACAGTGCTGCGCTTTCCGTTAACTGTGATTTTATTAGTCGCTGCGGTAGTTACGAATATCATAGCAATCGAATCTGACTATGAGATAATCTATACCGAATTACTGGTTACGTTTTTGTTGGGTGCTTCTATGTTTGTCGTTCTACAATTACTGTATGAGCGATTTATGGAAAACCCGATTTTCAGGATCGTGTTTATGCTGGTTACCGTTATCAGCTCAGTAGTGTATTATATGCTGATTCACAATTCTGAATGGAGGCTTGATGTAACAGTACGTACTATCGTTATTTTTTTCATACTATTTATTGCTTTTTTATGGATACCGTCTATTCGCAGTAGGATTAGCATTAATGAAAGTATTATGGCTGTGTTCAAAAGTTTTTTTACCGCATTGTTCTTCGATGGAGTACTATTCTTAGGAATAGTCATTATTATCGCTGCCACGAATCAGCTGATATTTAATATCAGCGAAGAAGCTTATATCCATTCGGCGAATATTATATTCCTATTATTAGCACCCATTTATTTTCTTACTATGATACCCAATTATCCGAGCAGAAGCGAGTATAACCGGTTACCCTCTGGAGACGGGGCTGCTGTATCCCAAAGTGGACAGCCTAATAATCAAGAGCAGGAAGAGAATATCCATAATGACGAATTGATACGGATGACTACCCCTGCCAAATTCCTGGAGACTTTAATTTCGTTTGTAATTATTCCGATTACAGCGGTATTTACCATCATTTTATTGCTTTATCTCATCATCAACATCAGAGGCGAATTCTGGAGTGATAATCTTATCGAACCGATGCTGGTGAGCTATTCTATTACAGTTATTATAGTATATCTGCTCTCAAGTACCATTCAGAAACCATTTGCCAGGTATTTTCGGCTCATCTTTCCGAAGGTATTAATACCTGTTGTCTTATTCCAGACCCTGTCCTCGATCCTTAAGATAGCGGATGTAGGTGTCACTTATGGTCGTTATTATGTGATTCTATTTGGTGTATTTGCCACAGCGGCAGGCGTTCTTTTCAGTTTTCTGCCGATTCGCAGGAATGGTTTCATTGCACCGATATTGATTGTGCTATCAATCATCTCGATTTTGCCACCGGTGGATGCCTTTACCCTAAGTAAAGTGAATCAGACTACGAGACTGGAAAAGGTACTTACGAGAAACAATATGTTGAACGATGATTCGATTACGCCTAATTCGAATATATCGGAGAAGGATAAATCGGATATTATATCAGCGTTGGATTATCTCGAGAATATGGGTTATGCCAAGGATATTGATTATCTTCGATCCTATCAGGTATCCAATAACTTCGAGAAGACCTTTGGTTTTGCAAGATATGGCTTTATAGACAATGAATATAAGAGCTATTATTATAGCCGAAATACCAATGAGCCTATTCCTATTTCAGGTTATGACTTCATGACACAGATGAGTATCTACAATATGGTTGATACCTCAGAAATAAGCTTTGAGGTTAACGGTTCCCGGTACAGCTTACAGGTAGATAATACGGATAAAGAAAATCAACTTCTATTGCTCAAGGATTCCCAGGGACAGGAGCTGCTGCGCTACGAATGCAATAGTATTTTCACCAGATTTGCGGTAGAAGATAGCGGTAAGGAGCTCATGTCTACTGAGGAATTAACCTTCCGACAGGAGAATGATAAGGCGGCATTAACAATTATCGCAAATAATATCAGCTTGAGTGAATGGGCTGAGGGGAAGGATCAATCAGCAGATCTGATTGTACTGATCGATATCAGATGATTCAGGTGAGAAGGTGTCAGTAAGCTATTAGTAGTATCAATACTTTGAATTAAGAAAGGTTGGAATCTAATTCATATGAGGAAGGTAAGCAGTATCTTGTTAAGTGTTCTGATGGTCCTATCATTGATGACAGGCTGCAATAAATCAGGAACTGAAGGTAATAGTGAAGAAAATAATCAGCCCCAAGAAGATAATGTTATTGATGTATCAGATATGGAGCAATTTAGTGAGCCGGATAAGGATGATACGGTAGCAGAAATCGTAATTCGAGATTATGGATCAATCTTCGTCCGATTCTTTGATGATGCTGCACCGAAGGCGGTTGAGAATTTTATTACCCATGCCAAGGAAGGCTATTATGATGGGGTTATCTTTCATCGTATCATTAAGGATTTCATGCTTCAGGGTGGAGATCCGACAGGAACCGGAAGGGGTGGTGAAAGCATCTGGGGTGAGAGCTTTGCAGATGAATTCACTACAGAGCTTCAGCCTTACCGAGGAGCACTATGTATGGCAAATTCAGGCCCCGGAACGAATGGCAGTCAGTTTTTTCTGGTTCAAGCCGGTCAGACCTATGATAAAAGTGTCCTGGATCAGGTTGAAGCAAAGTATAAAGTAGAATTTGATGCTCAGTCACGAAAAGCTTACAGTGAGGTAGGCGGTACTCCCTGGCTGTATCAGATGCACACCGTATTCGGTCAGATTTATAAGGGATATGAGGTTCTGGATGCTGTTGCGAATGTAGAGATGGAGGATGCGAGAAACGGTATCCCTGCTAAAGAAGTTGTGATAGAGACAATTATCGTATCGGAATATGAATAGGAGACGCTTTTGCATGTAAAATAATGCATAAAGCAATGTCTTAAAAAAGCTACAATGAAATAGCCAAATTAATTATCTTAGAATGCAAGATACACAAAAAGTTAGCAAAGCTAACTTTTTTGAATTGACATAATACCCATGTTGTTGTAATATAATAGCGTAATTTCATAAGGCCTCATCTTCAAAGGTGAGGTAGAGGCGCGATATTTAACAGTCCGTAGAGGAGCCCAAGGAGCTTAGATACTATGGAGAAGGAAATGTCGCCGAAGTTTGTAGTATCCCTCGGTACTATATGCTGGGTCTGCAGTTAAGAGCTGCAGGACTGTCTTGGCGAGCTACCCGGTTTGCCAAGTTGTGCTATCTCATTAGGGATTTTGGGGACTTAGGCATAGGCGTATTTATAACCTGAGTGAACCTCAGGTTTTTTTATTATATAGTATGCCTGTATAGCCGGCTATCGTATTACACCTACCAATTATATAATAAAAACATCGCTAAGTTTATTACCCAAAAGCACAAAGACATCGGAGCTATGAAGAGATAGCAGATGTAGAATCATATCACAATAATTTTTTAGAAAGCGGGAGGAAGATTTAATGAAGAAGAAAATTGTAATACTGATGATTCTTGCAATGACTGTCGTTGCGATGGCAGGCTGCGCGAAGAAGGATGACGGAAAATACCGTGTAGGTATGGAAGCAGGCTATGCACCTTTTAACTGGACTCAGGCTGATAATTCAAACGGTGGTGTAGCGATTGAGGGCAGCAAGGAATTCGCTGGTGGATATGATGTCGAGATTGCGAAGAAGATCGCAGAGGGCTTAGGGAAAGAGCTGGTCATCGTTAAGACGGAATGGGATGGTCTGGTACCTGCATTAACCTCCGGTAAGATCGATGCAATCATTGCCGGTATGTCTCCGACAGCAGAACGTAAGGAAACAATTGATTTCTCAGATAATTATTATAAATCTGACCTAGTAATGGTAGTGAAGAAGGGCGGAGCTTATGAAGGAGCTACTTCCATTCAGGATTTCTCAGGAGCTAAGGTAACTGCTCAGCTGAATACCTTCCATTATACAGTAATCGAGCAGATTAACGGTGTTAATTTACAGCCGGCGATGGACAGCTTCCCCGCAATGAGAGTTGCTCTGGAATCCGGAGTGATTGATGGATATGTATCCGAGCGTCCCGAAGGCGTAAGTGCTTCGGCAGCAAACGAGAACTTTGCTATGGTTGAGTTTACAGAAGGCTTTGTTACCTCCGAAGATGATACGGCAATCGCTGTAGGTATCAAAAAGGGTAGTGAGCACACTGCAAAAATCAATGAGATCTTAGCAGGTATATCAGAAGAAGATCGCATCAGCATCATGGATGCCGCTATTGCAAATCAACCTGCAGCAGAATAGATGTGAACTTTTGAGGCTGTCCAAATAAAATTATAATTTTTGGACAGCCTATATTAACGCGAAGTGAAAGCGAGGTATTAGCCAGCATTGTTGGTGAGATACGAGCGCACCCGCGATAATAATGCCTGTAAACAGGCATTGGTGAACTAGTAGTATATGATTACATAATAAATGAAACTCCGATTTAAAGTAAATAAAATCACGCATAGCGTTATGAATTGGATGGGCAGTCTTCTCTCCGGAATATTCATAGCTATGCTTTAGTGAATGGAAAGGCTTGGTGCATTATGACTTGGGAATGGTTTGCAAGAATCGTCTCCGAAAATTACCCTATGTTCCTAAGAGGAGCGGGTGTTACTCTGTTG
>JAEZKL010000181.1 GCA_023415475.1 Bacillota bacterium
TGGATCTTATGAATTATTTTCGCATGCTATGGGAGCAGCACATAGTGTGGACGAGAATGGCAGTTATAGGGTTGGTTCATCAGCTACCGGAAACAGACCTGATATTACAGAGGCTGCTTCGTAATGCGACTGATTTTTCGAATGCTTTAGCACCCTTTTATGGTGAAGAGGTAGCAAGAGAATTCGCAAGATTATTTACGGAGCATATTACAATCGCTGCAGAGATTGTCCGAGCAATTATGGCAGGAGATAATAATGCAGTAACAGAGGCAGATCGCAGATGGCGTGAAAATGCAGATCAGATTGCAGCTTTCCTTGCAAGTATCAATCCTTATTGGAATGAAGATGATTGGAGTGCAATGCTTTATGAACATCTTGATTTATTAAGTACTAATATAGAGGATATGATAGCTCAGAATTACCAGGAAAGCATTAACGGCTTCGACCAGGTCGAGATGCAAGCGCTTGAGATGGCTGATATGATGGCCGAAGGCGTGGCAATGCAATTTCCGGGCTGATTTGCTACTGACAAACGCATCCCGGAGCTCAATAGTGCTCGTTTTATATTCAAATAAAAACCAATTTTTTTGTTAGTATTAATATGCATGAATTATATTACCTCTGCAAACAATAATAGCGTAATCGTCACTACGAATTAGAATGTTTGGAGGAATAACTATGTCAATTAGAAAAATGGATAAACCGAATGAAGGCATTAAGTGTGTCGTTAATACTTGCGAGTACTATATGAACGGAGATCACTGTTCAGCAGAACAGATTCAGGTTGAACCCAGAAATGCAAAGGGATCCGATGAGACGGATTGCTCTACCTTTATATCGAAGGATAAAACATTCTAGAACAAACTGGTCATAAAAAGAGAAGCGGTCGCAATATTTGCGACCGTTTTGCTATAATACATGACAATAGAAAGTTTGCGATGCATGCTTTCTATTGTTACTATTTTTTAAATAACCGGATCGTACCATCTTCATTTAGCTTGACAATAATGGTAGCGATGACAGGAAGTATGAGTAATCCCAGGACACCCATTAATTGTGCGCCGATATACATTAGAATTAAGGTTAATATCGGGTGTAAGCCAATCTGCTGCCCGACAATCCTAGGTTCTATGCTCTGACGAACCACTGTTATGATGATATATAGTAACAGCATTCCGATACCAATCTTCGTATTACCGATCACAAGAGAAATAATCGCCCAGGGTAACAATACAGCACCAGTACCAAGAATAGGCATAACATCAATAATCGCGATTAATAATCCAAAGAGGAATGGATTTGGAATACCCAGGATCCAGAAGCCTAAGGATAGCTCTAAAAAGGTGATAGTTATAATAGCGGAATAGGCACGGATAAATTTTCCTAACGTTCCGATACCGTTATCCTTGAGCTTTATTAGCATTTCTCTGCGTTCGCCCTTGAACTGTACAGTGAAAAAGCGGGTGATACGGTAATAATCAATAGTAAAGAAGAAAGAGGAAACAATCGTAAAGATAAAATTGATTAGTAAGGTCGGTAATGAAGTAGCAAATCTTGCAATTGTACCGACAACGGTTGTTGAAGCATCTTTCAGGAAATTAAAGATAGAATCATTGATATTATCAAGGAAATCCTGAAGATAACCTTCCAGTCCCGGAAAATGAACCATAACGTTATCGATTACCTGCTCAATTGCAGGAAGTACGGTATTTTCATACAGCTCAGGCAAGCTATAAAACAGATTGCTTAAGAAGGTATATACCTTAAAACCAATCATACTGGCCAAAAATCCTAATGCGCCATAAAAAACTATGAGAATAAGAATGGAGATAAGCACCCGATTTATTTTAGTCTTCTTTTGAATGAAATCAATTGGCTTACGAAAGACAACCGCAATGATCAAACCGATGACAAAGGGCATTAATAAAGGTAATAGATACTTAATACCTACATATATTAATCCCAAGAGAAAGATAATGTAGACTACATGTATAATAAATGCCTTTTGTTTTTCTAAATTCATATTGGTTCATGCCCTTCCGATTTAGATTATATCCATAGTGTAGGTTAGGAGTTCTTCATGACGATGCTCTCTAAGATATCTGCAACATCCTCGCAGTTGTCACAGCACTTTTCAAGACGGTGTAACACTTCTGTCCAGCACATTAACTCAATCGGATCCTTAGAGGTGTGGTAAAGATTACGCATTGAATCTACATATAATGCGTCGCCATCTTCCTCCAGACGGTTAATTTCGATGATCTTATCGCGAAGCTTCTTGGAGGATTTGAAATTCTTGAATTCCTCAAGTGCCTCATCCAGTGCCTTACAGCATTGAACAATTAACTGGGTGAACTTTAAGATCTCCGGACGGATTGACTGAATATTAAACATATCGATGTAAATAAGTACATCTTCTACGGAGTCAGTTACATCATCGATCTCCTGCGTAAGTGAAGTGATATCCTCACGCTCAATCGGAGGAAGGAATTCCTTCACCAATCTGTTCATAATATCATGCTTAGCAATATCTGCATTATGTTCAATGGCATGAGCTTCCGTAACTTTTCCTGTTATAAAATTAGGATCAAAATTCTTCAAGGTCTCATTCAGGCTGATAGCTAAGTTGTAAGAGAACTTTGAAAGATTTGCAAACGCGTCAAAATAATTGTAATCACTTTTTCTGGCCATTTCAATATACTTCCTTTCTTATTTAGAATATTTTCATAAATATATAAGACATTATAAATCCTAACAGACCGCATCCGGGGAAGGTTAATATCCAAGCAGCTACCATCTCTTTAACAACACTCCAATTTACGCTCGACATTCTCTTAGCAGCACCAACACCCATAATAGCGGTAGTCTTTGTATGAGTAGTACTTACAGGAATACCTAAGGTAGAAGCCAGCAAAAGACAGATTGCTCCGGCTGCATCAGCGGCAAAACCTTGAGGCTTACCAAGCTTTACCATACCCATACCAACCGTTTTGATGATTTTGTATCCACCGATCGAAGTACCAAGAGCCATAACCACCGAGCAAAGGATCATAAGCCAGTAAGGGATATTGAATTCTGTAATATTACCCTGGCCTTTTGCCAGAAATACACCGAGCATGAATACTCCCATGAATTTCTGTCCATCCTGTGCTCCATGCATGAAGGCCATAGCGGCACCACCTGCAATCTGAGCTTTTTGAAAAAATTTGCTCGTCTTACGCTTATCCATATCCTTGCATATAATATTAATGACTTTTATCACAATATAACCAATTCCAAAGCCTAGAATGGAGGATAAAAACAAACCATAAATAACCTTAATCCATTCTTGACCATTGATACCTTGTCCACCCTGAAGTGCGATTGCGGCACCGGAAACACCGGCGATTAGTGCGTGCGATTCACTGGTCGGGATACCAAATGCCCAAGCAGCAGTTGCCCATACTACAATTGCAAATAAAGCAGCACACAGTGCAATCAATGCTAATTTGGGATCGTCACCGAAGTCAACCATATTATAGATGGTTTGAGCTACGGCCTTACTGACCATAGTCATTACAAATACACCAAGAAAATTACATACGGCTGCCATGATTATGGCATTCCTGGGACTAATGGATCTGGTTGAGACACAGGTAGCTATGGCATTCGGTGCATCAGTCCATCCATTCACAAGAATAACACCAAGTACAAGAACAACTGTGATTAACAAGGCAGGATTTGATGTCAGCTGCTTTAAAAACTCAGTGAAAACTATTGTCATAATAGCGCCTCCTATAACTCCTCTTAATTTTGAACATAATAAAACATTATAATCAATCATAAAAATCTTAACACGAATAAATAACATAAGCAATGATAATTTATACTAAATAATCATGAAAATAACTTAGATTTTATCTCGAATTCACACGAATTTGATAAAATTTACACGAATTTTACACGAAATTTACATACCTCCTTCAGCACATGTAATATATTTACTCCTCTTATAGGATGGCCTATTTTTGCTAGTTTATCACCAGGTATTCGTTGAAGTAATGGTAGCTATAAATTGAGAGAATATTTATGAATATTTGTGGAAAAAAATCCATTATAATTTGAAATTTGACATTGCTTTTTGCAATGAAATACTTTAATATATACTGTACTACTTTAAAGCAATGCATATATAGAGTTAATGAATTATGTGCTGCTGCCCAAATTCTAGATTCATTGGCAGCATGAATATTAGTATAACGAATAAATATAAACTCTATTACACGAGCAGTATAATAATAGGAAGAAAAGGTGGTTAAGAGGATGAGAAGTGATGCAGTTAAATCAGGAATGGCACAAGCACCCCATCGGTCATTGTTTAATGCACTGGGATATACAAAAGAGGAGTTGAGAAAGCCGTTAATCGGTATTGTAAGCTCCTATAATGAGATTGTACCCGGCCATATGAACCTAGATAAGATTGTAGATGCCGTCAAGCTGGGTGTCGCTATGGCAGGCGGAACACCGATCGTTTTTCCGGCTATCGCTGTATGTGATGGTATTGCTATGGGACATCAGGGTATGAAATATTCATTGGTCACCAGAGATCTGATCGCTGACTCTACGGAAGCGATGGCAATGGCTCATCAGTTTGACGCATTGGTTATGGTACCGAATTGTGATAAGAACGTACCCGGACTGCTTATGGCAGCGGCAAGGCTCAATATTCCGACCATCTTTGTCAGTGGCGGTCCTATGCTGGCGGGTCGTGTCAACGGCAGCAAGACAAGTCTTTCCTCCCTATTTGAAGCGGTAGGTGCTTATAGTGCCGGAACAATGACGGAAGAAGAGGTAGAGGAATATGAGAATAAGGCATGTGCAACCTGCGGCTCCTGCTCAGGAATGTACACGGCTAACTCCATGAACTGCCTTACGGAAGTAATCGGTATGGGATTACAAGGAAACGGAACAATTCCGGCCGTGTATTCCGAGAGAATTCGTCTGGCAAAGCATGCCGGTATGAAGATTATGGAATTATTAGAAAAGGACATCAAACCAAGAGATATCATGAGTAAGGAAGCCTTCATGAATGCACTGACTGTGGATATGGCATTAGGCTGCTCGACGAATACGATGCTTCATCTTCCTGCAATAGCACATGAGGTTGGTTTTGATTTGAATATCGATATAGCAAATGAAGTGAGTGCTAAAACTCCAAATCTATGTCATCTGGCACCTGCCGGTCATACATATATGGAGGATCTGAACGAAGCGGGTGGCGTATACGCTGTAATGAATGAATTGAGTAAGCGAAATCTACTGAACCTGGACCTTATCACTGCAACGGGCAAGACTGTAGGAGAGAATATAAAGAATTGCAGAAATATGGATCCCGAGGTCATCCGTCCGATTGAAAATCCTTATAGTGAGACCGGTGGAATAGCCATCCTTAAGGGTAACCTTGCTCCGGACTCCGGTGTGGTGAAGCGTTCTGCCGTTGCACCCGAGATGCTAAAGCACTCCGGCCCGGCCAGAGTATTTGACTGTGAAGAGGATGCAATCGAAGCGATTAAGAACGGAAAGATTGTTAAGGGTGATGTAGTGGTCATTCGATATGAGGGACCAAAGGGTGGACCCGGTATGAGAGAGATGCTCAACCCGACCAGTGCGATTATGGGTATGGGTCTTGGCTCCAGTGTAGCACTGATTACCGATGGACGCTTCTCCGGTGCCTCCAGAGGGGCCTGCATTGGTCATGTATCTCCGGAAGCAGCGGTAGGCGGTAATATTGCACTGATTGAAGAGGGGGATATGATCGATATCGATATTAACGCTAACTCACTTAATTTTAGAGTGTCTGAGGAAGAGCTTGCAGCAAGAAGAGAGAAATGGCAGCCTAGAGAGCCGAAGATTACGACAGGATATCTGTCACGTTATGTGGCAATGGTAACCAGTGGTAACCGTGGTGCAATCCTGGAGGTACCCAAAGCGAAATAATACATGATATCGTTATGACTATCATAGAGTCATCAAGGTATCCATGATCTAAAATAATGAAGCAAGACGGTAACTACGAAAGGATGACTGCCACGAAGTGGCGGATTGGAGGAATCAATGGAAATAACAGGAGCGCAGATTGTAATCGAATGTTTGAAAGAGCAAGGCGTGGATACTGTCTTTGGGTATCCGGGTGGTACGATATTAAACATTTATGATGAATTATATAAGCATAGCGATGAAATCTTACATATTCTGACCTCTCACGAACAGGGAGCGTCCCATGCGGCGGATGGATATGCAAGAGCAACCGGTAAGGTTGGAGTATGCTTCGCTACTTCCGGTCCCGGATCAACGAATCTGGTTACCGGTATTGCTACAGCATATATGGATAGTGTTCCGATGGTAGCGATTACTGCTAATGTTGCAGTAAATCTATTAGGCAGAGACTCCTTCCAGGAGATAGATATTGCTGGCGTTACCATGCCGATTACGAAGCACAACTATATCGTAAAGGATGTAACCAAATTAGCTGATACCATTCGTAAAGCCTTTCGTATTGCGAATTCCGGAAGACCCGGTCCCGTACTGGTGGATATTACAAAGGATGTAACTGCAGCAAAGACAAAATATACGAAGGTAGAACCGGAAGTAATTCACCGCAAGACAGATGAGATTACCGAACATGATCTGGTGAATGCTGTGGAAATGATTAAGCACTCCAAAAAACCTTTCATCTTTGTCGGCGGAGGTGCTGTTATCTCCGAGGCCCATGATGAGTTAAGGGAATTCGTAGATAAGGTGGATGCACCTGTTACAGATACCCTGATGGGAAAGGGTGCTTTCGATGGAACCGATAACCGATATACCGGAATGATTGGTATGCATGGAACAAAAGCAGCCAATCTCGGTGTTACTGAATGTGATCTGTTGATCACCATAGGAGCCAGATTCTCAGACCGTGTAACCGGTAATGCCAAGAAGTTCGCCAAGAATGCGAAGATCTTGCATATTGATATTGATCCGGCGGAGATAAATAAGAATGTAGCTACCTATTATAGTATCATCGGCGATATCAAAGAGGTTCTGACTATATTGAACCAGCGTCTTGAGCAGCAGAAACATAAGGAATGGCTGGAGCATGTCAATTCCCTGCAGGAAAAATTCCCGTTACAGTATAATAAGGAAATGTTAACCGGTCCATACATTTTAGAAAAGCTGTATGAGCTTACAGACGGAGATGCGATTATTACAACCGAGGTTGGTCAGCATCAAATGTGGTCTGCACAGTTTTTTAAATATAAGCTTCCAAGAACCTTCATTACCTCCGGTGGTTTAGGAACGATGGGATACGGACTTGGTGCATGCATCGGTGCCAAAGTAGGTATGCCGGATAAGAAGGTAATTAATATCGCCGGTGATGGCTGCTTTAGAATGAACATGAACGAGATAGCAACCGCAACTCGTTATAATATTCCAATCATAGAGATTATCTTTAATAACCATGTTCTTGGAATGGTTCGTCAATGGCAGACCCTATTCTATGATAAGAGATACTCTAATACGAACCTTCGGGATAAAGTGGATTTCGTGAAGCTGGCAGAAGCCATGGGAGCTAAGGCATACCGCATCACAAATAAAGATGAGGTTGAACCTATACTGAAGGAAGTGCTGGCATTGAACGAACCTGTATTAGTAGAATGCATCATTGACAGCGATGATAAGGTATGGCCGATGGTTGCACCGGGAGCCGCTATTGAGGATGTTTTTACCGAGGAAGACTTAAAGAATAAGCAGTAATCATAGTATGATGTAACAGTTTAGCCCTACAAATTTTTTACACGATATGAAAAGATAAGCAAGCTTTCTCCTTCCTATCGTGTAAAAATTTTATGGCTAAATTGTTATAAGATTATCTTATTTTTCATATAACAACAAAGTAATTGACAAAAAAATAACAGGGTTTTATAATGAACATAACACTTTACTAGACTAAAGTTTAAACTGGAAATATATATAAAAGCAAGCTTTAAGGAGGATAAAAGAGTGGGAAGAATTTATAATTTTTCGGCAGGACCGGCGATGCTACCGGTAGAGGTATTAAAAGAAGCGGCAGATGAGATGCTTGACTACAAAGGTACTGGAATGTCAGTTATGGAGATGAGCCACAGATCGAAGGCTTATGAAGCAATCATACAGGAGGCTGAAAAGGATTTAAGGGAACTGATGAATATTCCTGATAATTATAAAGTTCTTTTCCTTCAAGGCGGAGCGTCATTACAATTTGCTATGATACCTATGAATCTGATGAAGAATAAGGTTGCTGATTATATTATCACCGGTCAGTGGGCTAAGAAGGCTTATCAGGAAGCAAAGCTATATGGTCAGGCGAATGCGATTGCCTCCTCTGCTGACAAGACCTTTTCCTATATCCCGGATTGCTCCGATCTTCCGATTTCTGAAAACGCAGACTATGTATATATCTGTGAAAACAATACGATATACGGAACAAAGTACAAGACATTACCTAATACGAAGGGGAAGGTTCTGGTTGCCGACGTATCCTCCTGTTTCTTGTCTGAACCGGTAGATGTATCAAAGTATGGTGTAATCTATGGCGGTGTTCAGAAGAACATCGGACCGGCGGGTGTTGTAATCGTTATTATCCGTGAGGATCTGATTACCGAGGATACCCTTCCGGGAACACCTACCATGATGAAATATAAGATTCATTCCGATGAGAATTCCTTATATAATACTCCTCCGGCATATGGCATCTACATCTGCGGCAAAGTATTTAAGTGGATTAAGAATATGGGTGGTTTAGAGGCTATGAAGGCTCATAACGAGAAGAAGGCAGCCGTACTCTATGATTTCCTTGACCAAAGCAAGATGTTTCGCGGTACTGTAGTGAAGGAGGATCGTTCTTTAATGAATGTTCCTTTTGTAACCGGTGATGAAGAGCTGGATGCTAAGTTTGTCAAGGAAGCTAAGGCAGCAGGCTTCGAAAACCTGAAGGGACACAGAACCGTAGGCGGTATGAGAGCTAGTATCTATAATGCGATGCCAATCGAGGGTGTAGAGAAGCTCGTAGAATTCATGAAAAAGTTCGAGGAAGCAAACTCAAAGTAAACCAAAACAATACAAAGGGGTGCCGACGAGGGCGGTGCGGATTGGAGAGGGAAATGAAGTATAATTGTCTTAATCCTATTGCTGAGATAGGTCTGAATATCTTCACGGAAGAATATGACAAGGTTGAGAATTTGAGCGATGCCGATGTCGTATTGGTTAGAAGTGCAGCAATGCATGATATGGAATTTGGTGATAATCTGAAGGCGATCGCAAGAGCCGGTGCCGGAGTGAACAATATTCCACTGGAGAAATGCGCTGAACAGGGTATCGTGGTATTCAATACACCCGGTGCTAATGCAAACGGTGTTAAGGAGCTTGTTATTGCCGGTCTTATGCTGGCTTCCCGTGACATTATCGGTGGCGTTAACTGGGTTCAGACGGTGAAGGAGGATCCTGCAGTTGCTAAGCTGGTAGAAAAGGGAAAAGCAAAATTTGCCGGTAAAGAGATACTTGGTAAGAAGCTTGGTGTGATCGGACTTGGTGCAATCGGCGTATTGGTTGCCAATGCAGCAAACCGTCTCGGAATGAAGGTATATGGCTATGATCCCTTCATCTCAGTTGACAGTGCCTGGAACCTATCAAGAGATGTTGTTCATGTAAAGTCCAGAGATGATATTTACAGAGAATGTGATTATATAACGGTTCATGCTCCATTAATTGAAGATTCGGATCCGAATGTGAATACGAAGGAAATGATCAATACAGAAACCATCCAAAAGATGAAGGATGGTGTAATTATTCTGAATCTGGCAAGAGATCTGCTGGTAAATGATTCAGATATCGAGGAAGCTTTAAAATCCGGTAAGGTAGCGAAATATGTGACCGACTTCCCGAATGAGAAGACCGCAAAGATGGAAGGCGTAATCGCAATTCCTCATCTGGGTGCTTCTACTGAGGAGTCCGAGGACAATTGTGCGGTAATGGCAGTGAAGCAGTTGATGGATTATATGGAGAACGGTAATATTAAGAATTCTGTAAATTACCCGAATTGTGATGCAGGAGTATGTATAACGGCCGGTCGTATCGCTATCTGTCATCGAAACATTCCGAATATGTTAACACAGTTCACCGGTGCTTTTTCCGCTGTAAATGTTAACATTACCGATATGGTAAATAAGAGCCGCGGTGATTATGCTTACACTGTACTGGATGTTGAATCCGCTGACAACACCGAGGTTGCGGAAAAGCTTGCAAAGATAGCCGGTGTATTAAAGGTTCGTGTCATTAAGTAGTTGAATATGATGTTACTTCATAGGGGCATAAGTAATCTGCTAATAACTAGCAGATTACTTATGTCCCGTTGGCTTATGAAACTAAGTAAGCATATGACAGCATTATGAATATTACCTAAGTAGGATAAAGATGGGAGATTTTATTATGGCATTCGTGAAACCTTTTTTATGTATCAGACCAAAGGAACAATATGCTTCTCGAGTAGCTGCATTACCCTACGACGTATACAATCGCAAGGAAGCAAAGCAGGAGATCATGCGGGAGCCGTTATCCTTTCTTAAGGTTGACCGTCCCGAGACTAATTTTGGTGAAGAAGTGGATACTCATGACTCAATCGTATATACGAAGGCGAAGGAGCTTCTGATTACGATGCAGGAGGAAGGTATTCTTTTGGCAGAGGAGAGTCCCTGCTATTATGTATATGAGCTTATTATGAAGGGCAGATCCCAGACAGGTCTGGTAGCCTGTGCGTCGATTGATGATTATCTGAATAATGTGATTAAGAAGCATGAGAACACCAGAGAAGAGAAGGAGCTGGACCGTATTCATCATGTAGACATATGCGATATGCATACAGGACCTATCTTTCTGGCATATCGCTCTCATAAAGTAATCAGTGATGCGGTATCAGACACGAAGAAAGAAGCACCTATTTATCAATTTGTATCGTCTGACGGAATCAGCCATAACGTATGGAAGATTGACCAGCCGGATCGAAGCAAAGCTATTTTTGAGGCGTTTGAGCAAATCGACAGTATCTATATCGCGGATGGTCATCACCGTGCTGCTTCCGCAGTTAAGGTTGGGTTGAAGAGAAGGAGCGAGAATCCCGGGTATACCGGCGAAGAGGAGTTCAATTATTTTCTGTCCGTCCTATTTCCCCATGATCAGCTGATGATTATGCCATATAACCGTACGGTGAAGGATCTAGGCGGCTTATCCCAGGAGGAGTTCCTGACGAAGCTGAAGGAAATTTTTATTGTTGATTATCGCAGCGAAACACCTTATTCACCGGAGCAGAAGGCTACCTTTGGTATGTATCTGAAGGACGGCTGGTATTCTCTTGCCTTGAAGGAACAACGGAGGGAAATCAAGGATCCGGTAGAAGCCCTGGATGTAAGCCTGCTTCAGGATTATGTGCTCGGGCCGATCCTTGGTATAGAGGATCCAAGAGTAGATAACAGAATCGATTTTATCGGTGGAATTCGCGGTTTGAGGGAACTGGAGCGTCGTGTTGGCGAGGATATGGCTGTGGCATTCTCCATGTACCCTACCTCCATTGAGGAATTATTTGCGGTATCCGATGCAGGTAAATTGATGCCTCCGAAATCTACCTGGTTTGAGCCGAAGCTAAGAAGCGGATTATTCTTGCATAAGCTATCTTAAGCTGTGTATAAATCATAAAAAGATTGGGTTATAATTAACAATTTATTTGGCATAAGCTTGAAAATATGGTATAGTTAATAAGGGTACTCTATCAATTTATCAGCCAGTGAGCGGAATAAAAATAAGAGTACTTTTAACTTCATGATAAGAAGGAGGATATATATTATGGCAAATCTACGTGGAACGAAAACATTGGAAAATTTAATGAAATCCTTTGCGGGTGAGTCACAGGCAAGAATGAGATATACTTATTTCGCATCGGTAGCCGGAAAAGAAGGATACAAGCAAATTCAGAACATTTTCCTTGAGACAGCAGAGAATGAGAAGGAGCATGCGAAGGTATTTATGAAGCTGGCTCTGGAGCATCTTGATGGTGAAAATCCTGCCCCGGTTGAAATAAATGCAACCTATCCTTTTGCTTATGGTGACACTATAGCAAACTTAAAGTCGGCAGCAGAAGGGGAGCATGAGGAAGCAGAATTAGATTATCCTGCATTTGCAAAGACTGCTAAGGAAGAAGGCTTCCCGGATATTGCAACCCGTTATCTTCTGATTGCTAAGGTAGAGAAGCATCATGAGGAGAGATATCGCAAGCTTCTTCAGAATATTGAAAACGGAACCGTATTCAAGAAGGATGGCAAGGTGTTCTGGAAATGTATCAATTGCGGTCACATTCACGAAGGTGATGCTGCTCCTGCTCTTTGCCCTACCTGCCAGCACCCGAGAGACTACTTCCAGTTGCTGGATGACTGTTTCTAGAAGAAATAGAATTACATAGTTTTTGTAAACAAGAGGGTGTTCATAACACCCTCTTATTCATGACAACAAATTTCACGAGAAGTGTGAAATTTGTTGTATACGCGTAAGCAAATGTAAGCAAATGTGAGCAATGTGAACAAACACTGTTTGCTCACATAATGCAAGCTTGCTTGCACATATACGCTTTAAGCATCGCTGTAGCTCCGGTCGCATATATAAGAATATATAATAAATGATTTTATAATTATTTCACTTCCTTAATAGAGCCAAGTATGCTAAAATATATGACAAATGAGTTTGTGGGGAAACCATTCGATTTTTATCGAAGGGGTCTTAAAAATGTGAAAGGTACAGGTGTTAGTAATGAGCAATTTTTTTAACATGGATAATCCCTTCTTTACTACGCTCGGAAAGTTATGTGATATGCTTTTCATTAGCGTGGTATGGGTGTTGCTCTGTATACCGGTAGTAACCATCGGACCGGCAAATACAGCGCTATATTATGCAACAGTGAAGGTCATCCGAAGAGAACGTGGCTATTTATTCAGGGAATTCTTTAAATCCTTTAAGTTGAATTTTAAGCGGGCAGCAATTCTTGGTGTTATACTGACAGTAATGTTTGTCATTATGGGGTTTGACCTGATATGGGCATATGCAAATTTAAGCGGCTCGGGTAGTACCGGCTCTATCTTATTTGGTATTTTTATTGCTATCACCTTTATCTTAGTATGCTTTTCCACCTATGCATTCCCGGTATTATCCCGATTTGATATGACAGTGAAGCAGCTGGTAAAAGCGGGAGCGTACATGTCAATGAGGCATCTACCTTTTACACTGGCAATGGTAATCGTTACTGCTGCAGGAGTTGTGGGTACATTGTTTATACCGTTATTGATATTTATTGCACCGGCTGTAGTCGTATTGATCAACTCATTCATAATGGAACGCATATTAAAGAAGTATATGCCGGCATCAGAAGAAACGACTGAAGAAGAGCATTCCGGTAAGGATGAATGGTATTTGGAATAGTGTGAATATGCATTTTGTATATCCAACTGAATATTTTGAGGTGCTTTCAGTCATTTTTAATAAAAATTAAAATTTTCACAAAAAATTCTTTTCATTTAAGTGAAAACATGATATATACTATATATATAATTTTTGTATGGAGCGAAGGTGTTCTCGATTTTTTGAGGACACCTTTTGTGTATAGTGGATTATGTCCTATACATCAAAAAGCTTTGCTGGGATGTGTGCTCACGCGTAAGGAAGATGCAACTCGCTTACGTTCGCTGCGTTCGGTGCGTAATGGTCAGCAGAGCTGACACTATGTTCTAATCATGAGAGGAGATATGGTATGTCGGAAAAATTAACTGAGCTATTTGGAACGGATGTATTTAATGATGCAACCATGATAGAGCGCCTGCCTAAGAAAACATATGCAGCGCTGAAAAAGACAATTGAGAATGGTGAGGATCTGGATCCCAATGTCGCAGAGGTTGTAGCAAATGCTATGAAGGACTGGGCTATTGAGAGAGGTGCCACACATTATACACACTGGTTCCAACCTTTGACCGGAATTACAGCCGAAAAGCACGATTCCTTTATCAGCCCTACTGCAGATGGAAAGATTATTATGGAATTCTCAGGTAAGGAATTAATCAAGGGTGAACCGGATGCTTCCTCATTTCCATCCGGTGGTTTGAGAGCTACCTTTGAGGCAAGAGGCTATACTGCCTGGGATTGTACCTCGCCGGCCTTCCTGAGAGAAGATGCCGCAGGCGTTACCCTTTGTATACCGACTGCGTTCTGTTCCTATACAGGAGAAGCGCTGGATATTAAGACACCATTACTTCGTTCCATGGAAGCGATAAGCACTCAAGCGGTTCGAATTCTGAAGCTTTTTGGTCATACAGATGTAAAGAGAGTAACTCCATCTGTTGGACCTGAGCAGGAATATTTCTTAGTTGATAAGGCAAAATACCTGAAGAGAGATGACCTGATCTTCACCGGAAGGACTTTATTTGGTGCAATGCCTCCCAAGGGTCAGGAGTTAGATGATCATTACTTCGGAAGCATTAAGGAGCGCGTTGCTTCCTTCATGAAGGAGTTAAATATTGAGCTTTGGAAGATGGGTGTTACCGCAAAAACTCAGCACAATGAAGTTGCTCCGGCTCAGCATGAATTGGCTCCGATTTATGCTTCTGCCAATATTGCTACAGACCACAATCAGTTAGTCATGGAATGTATGAAGAAGGTAGCTAACCGTCATAACCTGGCCTGTCTGCTACATGAAAAGCCTTTTGCAGGCGTAAATGGTTCCGGTAAGCATGATAACTGGTCGATTGTTACCGATACCGGTAAGAATCTTCTTGAACCAGGTAAGACTCCTCATGATAATGTGCAGTTCCTATTGGTGCTGGCAGCTGTCTTGAAAGCAGTAGATTTACATGCAGATCTTCTTCGTGTATCATCAGCTAATCCGGGTAATGACCATAGATTAGGCGCAAATGAGGCGCCTCCGGCAATTATCTCCGTATTCCTTGGAGCACAGCTGGAGGATGTAATCTCGCAGTTAATTGAAACGGGAGAAGCAAAGAGCAGTAAAGACGGCGGTAAGCTGAATGTGGGTGTTCATACCATTCCTGAGCTTAAGAAGGACGCTACTGATCGTAACCGTACATCACCATTTGCTTTTACCGGTAATAAATTTGAATTCCGTAGTGTGGCATCCTCCATGTCCATCGGAACAGCAAATACAGTACTTAATACAATTGTTGCAGATGTACTTAGTGAAATGGCAGATGAACTTGAGAAAGCAGACGATTTTGATATTGCGGTACACGACTTGATTAAGAAGACCTTAACCGATCATCAGAGGATTGTATTCAACGGCAATGGCTATGCAGAAGCTTGGGTAGAAGAGGCTGCCAGAAGAGGACTTCCGAATATCAAGTCTATGGTAGAAGCAATTCCTGCATTGGTTACGGATAAAGCAATCAAGATGTTTGAGAAGCATCATGTATTCTCATCCACTGAGCTACATTCACGTGCCGAGATTATGTATGAGGCATATGCGAAAGCGATCAATATTGAAGCAAAGACCATGATATCTATGGCGACAGTAAAATATATTCCCGCGATTATCTCATATACCAAAAAGCTGGCAGACTCAATTAATGCAGTTAAGTCGGCAGTTGCAGATGCAGATGTCAGCGTTCAAAGCAAGTTATTAAAGGAGGTATCCTCCCTTCTAGCCAAGGCTCAGGTTGCATTGCAGAAGCTGCAGGAGGTTACAACACAGGCGAATTCCATTGGCGATGTTGCAGAGCAGTCAAAGTACTTTAAAGAGACTGTTTGCCCGGCGATGGCAGAGCTCAGAGCACCGATTGACGCCTTAGAGGTAATGGTTGAGAAGGAATTATGGCCGGTTCCTACCTATGGAGATCTGTTGTTTGAAGTATAAATTGCTTTTCTAGTGATTTAATCTTTCCCCAAATTGTATACAGATTATATATCATAAGCCGCTTCTTAGCGAATAGGAGGCGGCTTATATTATCCCAAAATCGGAAGACTATTCTATAAAAATATACTTGACAAGGGGAAGTTTTTCCTTTATATTTTGAATATCAAAATATTTGTAATACAAAATAATAATGAAGGCCATAATATCATATAATCCGTATGAATATATCGGATTGTACGGAAGGCATAAGAGGGTTACCTGATTTATGCATGGGAGTGAAGCACATGAATGAAAAACTGATGGAAATTAATAGGATGCTTGTTGAGGTTTATGATGATGTAAACAATATTGAGGAATACTCAATCAAGCAGGGAGCTTTCAATGATTTGTCAATAACGGAGATACACACCATCGAGGCTGTAGGTCTGTACGGATCGAAAACAATGTCCGAGGTGGCGATGGAGCTGGGAATCACGATGGGTACCTTAACAATTGCTGTTGACAAGTTGATTAAGAAGGGCTATATGGAACGCAGCAGAAGCAACTCGGATCGTAGGATTGTGAATGTCAATCTGACGACACGGGGCAAGCTGGCTTACAGAATTCATGAGAAGTTTCACTTGGACATGGTAAAGGCAATCATGCTGGACTTTACACCGCAGGAGGAAGAAGTATTGTTGTCTGCCTTAAGTAAGCTGAACAGACATCTGAAGGATATTTATCTTGGATCAGACAAAAGATAGATCAGCGCTATTATTATGTTAAGGAGGACTGCAGAATGAGACGCGCAATCATTGCCGGAACCGGCAGTTATGTTCCGGAATATAAAATGACAAATGATGATATGGCAAAGCTAGTTGAGACCAGTGATGAATGGATAACATCAAGAACGGGTATCAGGGAAAGAAGAATATCAACCGGTGAGAATACCTCGGACCTGGCATACGAAGCGGCAAACAGAGCGTTACACAGAGCAAAAATAGAAGCAATGGATATTGATCTTATTATTTGTGCAACAATCACACCGGATTCCTTTATGCCGTCCGTGGCATGTATGATACAGGAGCGATTAGGAGCAGTGAGAGCAGCAGCCTTTGATTTAACAGCAGCCTGCAGCGGTCTGATCTACGCAATGGCCTGTGCAGCTTCCTTCATCGAGACAGGGATGTATCAGAATATACTGGTAATAGGAGCAGAGACGTTATCAAAGACACTGGATTGGACTGACCGATCCACCTGTGTTCTCTTCGGAGACGGTGCGGGAGCAGTGGTATTAAGTGCTTCCGATACCGGTAAGGGCATATCCTCGATCCATCTTTTAAGCGATGGAAGCAAGCAGGATTATCTGTGTCTGCCTGCATTACCGTTGTATAATCCAATGGTACGAAAGAAGGATGAACTGCCTCGGGTCATTACGATGAAGGGGCAGGAGGTTTTCAAGTTCGCGGTGAGAAGTATCACGGAACATATCCGTACCGTATTGAAGAAAGCCGGTATATCGGGAGATGAGATTAAATACATCGTAACTCATCAAGCAAATTGCCGAATTATTGAACAGGCAGCAAAATCAGCTAAGATCCCGATTGAAAGGTTCTATATGAATTTGGACCTGTACGGGAACACTTCCGCAGCCTCCATAGGAATTGCCCTGGATGAGATGGTTCAGAAGGGGATGCTCACAGCCGGTGATAAACTAATTCTGGTTGGCTTTGGTGGTGGAATGACCAGTGGGGCGATACTGGTTGAGTGGGCTTGACCGGTTGTGAATTGTGATCGAGTGTAGACAGTGATCATGATAGAGGGACGGTATAAGGTGTTTTGCTTGCCTTTCCTTCCCGCGGGATGTTTCTTTCAAGCCTCATTGCGTGTAACAATGCTGTCCATAGGAACAGCATCGTTACTGAGTCTTGACGAAACATTAGCACCCTTGGTCAGCCGGTCTGCGCAAAATCCCTTATATCCATCCCTCTATCATGGGATATACGTTATAAAGGATGATTATAACCAGATTTCTTTGACGAAGAACTGGGTGCATTACTAAAGAAAGCCCATAACTGAGTATCTTTGACGAAGAACTAAGTGCATTACTGAAGAAAGCCCATAACTGAGTATCTTTTACGAAGAATTAAGTACATTAATGAAGATAGCCCATATCTGAGGATCTTTGACGAAGAACTAAGAAAATTAATTAAGATAGCTCACAACCAGATATCTTTACGAAGAACTAAGTGCATTACTGAAGAATGCCCATAACTGAGTATCCTTGACGAAGAACTAGGTAAATTAATTAAGTTAGCTCATTACCAGATATCTTGACGAAGAACTAAGTGCATTACTAAAGAAAGTCCATAACTGAGGATCTTTGACGAAGGGCTGAGATACATTACGGAAGAGTGTCTATAACCAGGTGTCTTTTCTGTGTATACAGAAGGTTCTTTTAGGTTAATACTTAAAATATTTTAATGGTTAAAGGATTTTAAGTGGCTGGAGAGCGATTTTTTTGGCTTTGGGATGTATGACATTTGGTATTTTGAACATGTTATGACATTATAGGTAATGAAAGGTAAATATCGATATACAGAATGGATTACAGGGAAATTTACCCTTAATCATAAATTGCGCGATTAACGCAAAATTACGCGAAAGCGTACCGGGGCCGTATGGAATGCGGTTATATAATACAAATAATGTGGATGGAGCGAGACTCCTCCCTGATAAACTGAAAAGGAGGTAGTCCTCCGTATATTAGGAGGATGAATAGGACCATGGATTTAAACAAGATTAAAGAGGTAGTAGCGGAGCAATTAGGAGTAGATGTAGCGGAACTAACACAGGAGACTTCATTAAAAGGGGATTTGAATGCGGATTCCTTAGACCTGTTCCAGATTATTATGTCCTTAGAGGAAGAGTTCGGAATCGAAATTCCTACCGAAGATACAGAGAATATAGGTACAATTGGTGACATCGAGAAGTATTTAAACAGCAGAAGCGAAGAGAAATAGAAGGGATTATCTGTTGCCGGAGGTATATATGCCGCTGCAGGGCGGCGGAATGGAGTAATTAAGAGGATGAAATCTAGAGTATGCGATTTACTGAATATTGAGTATCAGATCTTCCAAGGCGCGATGGCTAGAATTTCAGATGCCTCTCTTGCATCCGCAGTATCGGAGGCAGGGGGATTAGGTATTATCGCCGGGGGGACCGCACCGGTGGAGTTGATACGGGCTGAAGTCAGAAAGGCGAAGGAATTGACCAAGAAGCCCTTTGGTGTCAATATCATGCTCCTGAGTGAATTTGCGGACGATATAGCTAAGATGGTCTGTGAAGAAGGAGTTAAAGTAGTCACAACCGGAGCGGGAGCACCGGGTAAATATATGGAGATGTGGAAGGCTCATGGGATTAAAGTAATCCCGGTAGTTCCCTCCGTTGCGATAGCAAAACGAATGGTTCGAAGTGGTGCTGACGCAGTCATAGCGGAAGGCACCGAGTCCGGTGGACATGTGGGAGAGCTGACAACGATGGTTTTGGTTCCTCAGGTGGTGGATTCGGTTGATGTGCCTGTAATTGCAGCAGGCGGAATAGCCGATGGCAGAGGCATAGCAGCAGCTTTTATGTTGGGAGCGGAGGCGGTGCAGATAGGAACTCGCTTTCTGACCGCTTATGAATGCACAGTACACCAGAATTACAAGCAGAAGGTAATTGATGCAAAGGATATTGATACGGTTGTCACAGGACGATCTACCGGTCATCCCGTCAGAACCTTAAAGAACAAGCTAAGCCGCAAATTCACCGAATTAGAAGCTGCAAACGCACCTGTTCCCGAGATTGAACAGCTTGGCATCGGAGCGTTGGCAAAGGCGGTAGTTCAAGGAGATATGGAATTCGGAAGCATCATGGCTGGCCAAGCGGCGGCTATGGTAAATAAAGAGCAAAGCTGTAAGGATATTATTCAGGAGCTGCTTCATGAAACAGAACAGCTTCTGGGCAATCGGGCTTAATAATTCCAGGTTTTATATCTGGAAATGGAGGATATATGGGAAGGATAGCTTTTTTATTTGCCGGACAGGGAGCGCAGTATATTGGAATGGGAAAAGAGCTTTACGAAGCTTATCCGGTATGCAGGCAGGTCTTTGAGGAAGCAGGCGATGTCTTAGGTTTTAATATTACTAAGATGATATTTACAGGAGCGAAGGAAGAGCTTGATCTGACGGAGAATACCCAGCCTGCAGTGGTGACGATGTCTTTAGCAGCCTATCAGGTAGTCCGCGAGCAGGGCGTTGTACCCGATGTGGTTGCCGGTCTTAGTCTAGGAGAGTATTCTGCTTTAACTGCCGCAGGAGCTTTTACCTTATCCCAGGTAGTTCCACTGGTACGTAAGCGTGGACGTTTCATGCAGGAAGCGGTACCGGCAGGGATCGGTAAGATGAGTGCTGTTCTCAATTTGTCGGAAGAAAAGGTAAGAGAAGCTTGTGAGGAAGCAAAGCCCTTCGGTCTTGTTGAGCCGGCTAACTTTAATTGCCCCGGACAGATTGTCATCGGAGGCGAGATAAAGGCCGTGGAGGAAGCGGCAAGACTGGCGAAGGAAAAGGGTGCAATGAAGATCATCGATTTATCTGTAAGCGCCCCCTTTCATACCTCTATGCTTAAACCGGCGGCTGACCGCCTGAAGACGGAGTTGGATAAAGTGTTGCTCGGAGAGCTGATGACTCCGGTAATAAGTAATGTAAATGCAGAATATATAGAAAGCACCACTCAGGTGAAGGACCTGTTATATAGGCAGGTAATGAGCAGTGTATTATGGGAACATACCCTTCGCAGAATGGCTGCCGATGGGGTGACAGACTTTATTGAAATTGGACCGGGAAAAACGTTATCCGGATTTGTGAAGAAGATAGACCGGGGGTTGAATATCTACAATATAGAGGATATCGCCTCCCTGGAAAATACTACAAAAGCGATACAGGCAGGAAAATAGAAAGGAAACGATTAGAATGCTGAAGGGAAAGGTTGCAGTAATCACAGGAGCAGGAAGAGGCATAGGCAAGGCAATCGCCTTACAGTTTGCTGAGAACGGCTCCAG
>JAEZKL010000182.1 GCA_023415475.1 Bacillota bacterium
CTGTACCCCAATACACAAAACCCACCACACCGCCTACAGCAACTTCCTGCCCGGGTCTGACGCTGCCGATGTAGTTGATCTCACCCATAGTGTAACAATTTTGCAATGTGGCGCCTTCAATATCGCGTGCGATGCCGCCGATCCCGTTTATTTGTTTACAATTGATGCTGATGCCTGTCAAACCAAGGTTTTTTACTACTCCGCCAATGCTTATATACCCGAATAGCCCTTGATATACGCCGGTGTCGCGGTTGATGGTTAAGTTAGTAATTATATTGCCATTGCCGTCAAAGGTGCCCGTGAATTCATTGGTGGTGCCGATGGGCACCCAGCCCTCCCCGCTTGCATAGCCGGAAAGGTTGAGATCGTTCATCAGCTTGTAGTGCGCGGTGTTATAGCTTCCGTTCCCCTCGTTTACAAGCTCCGCCAGCTTGGCAATCTGAGCGGGAGTGGTAATCTGATAAGGCGTTTCGCTGGTGCCTGCGCCAAAGAAATTCGGGTCGCTGCCATCCACGATATACTCCGGCATATCAATCGCCGTGCCGAAGCCGGGCAGCTTACCCTCGACATATGTCCATGCCGAGTCATTGTTGAACAATGCCTCAAAGAAGCCTGCTGCCTTGATATCGGCGGCGGTTTTGGGTTCACCGTCCACCTGATCCGCACCCTCAATAAGGGCTTTCGCGCTGCCGTTCTGTGTCACAGTCATACCGGAAAAGACGACGTTACCGGAAAGAGTAGCGTCATAAGTGACAGATCCCGTGACGCGTCCGATATTACTTGTGCCTGTGACAGAGAAGCCCAGCGCGGCGCAGTTTTGCACCGTGCCTATGTAGAGCGCCCCAGCTATGCCGCCGACATCGTCTGTGCCGCTGACGCTACCGGTGCTGTAGCAGTTTTCCAACGTACCGCCGATGGAGACATACCCAGCTACGCCGCCAACAGCACCCTCGCCGCTGACACTGCCGATGCTGTAGCAGTTTTCTATCGTGCCGCCGTCAACCAAGCCCGCTACACCGCCGACGGAATTATCGCCGGTAACGCTAACATTAACATTCACCAGCCCTAAGCCGCTCACCTTGCCGCCTGTGCCGACTAAACCGAACAAGCCCTGACAACTGGTGCCGCTACGTCTAATGGTCAGATTGCTGATCCTGTGGCCGCCACCGTCAAAGGAACCCTTGAATGGCTGGCTATCCTTGCCGATTGGAACCCAGCCTTCTCCCTTTGTGTAGGCCGAAAGGTCAAGGTCGTTCATCAACTGCAAACTGACACTTGCCCCTACATCGTTGAATAAAAACAGCTCCAGCCCGTTTAGCCGGGCATTCACCAGCGTAGCAATTTCGGCAAGCTGTGCTGCCGTGGTAATTTCAAGCGGACTGGTGCCTGTGCCGATGCCCGCCATGCGCGCAGCTATCCGCCCCGCGCTGACTGGTATGAACACGGTCATGTGGGGAGGCTCTACACCATCCGCTACTTTATAGCCCTCTCCCAAAATGGCGGTGAACACATACAGTCCGCGTGCAGGATATTCCTCATCATACTCATGATCGGCTTCCCATATCACCGGGATTTGAACCGTTTCACCATCGACCGTACCGCTTATGGTTTTCGGGAATTCCGGTGTGGTGGTGTTTTGCCAGCGAACATTCTCGGGCAACCCTTCAAAGGCTGTAACTGTGTCTATAATGGTAACCGCACCAACGGTCACGGTGATTGCCGGGACTTCCACGCCGCTGGTAAGGGTAAGTCCCTCCGGCAGCTCGGGAGTGAAAATATATGTACCCGCTGCTTCACCGTCGTATTCCGGTGATGAATTCCATGTGACAGGCAGGGAAACGGTAATTTCCGTCACGCTGTCCACGGTTTTCTCCACCTTTTCATCCATGCCAATTGCTGACCCGCTTACTGTACCAGCGTTGTCCAGCTTCGCATCAGTTTCTCCGGAGTCCAGCACAGTTTCTTCGTCTAAAACTGCAAGCCGGATAGTTGCCGTTAGGATGTTTGGCAATTTCAAATCTGACTCATCTGTAGCAAGTGGCACGCTCCGCATTGAGATGTCTGCTCCCAGCGCCTCAAAAGCAATAATCTCACCGCTTGTGCCAATGGGGAATGTACTTGTTTCAGCGATCGCCGAGATAGGCATCATACCCACAACCATGATGGCGGACAGCACCATGGCCATAATTCGTTGCTTTGTCTTATGTCTGCTCATACCATTTCCTCCACTTCATATTTTGAAAACTCATCGTAATGTTCAATTAACCGCATACTTTGTCAGGCAGAATTCTAAGAAAGACAACTTTTTCGCCCGAATACTTGAATTTGAGACTGACAGATGATATACTTCAAATGAACAACCATATTCACTAAACTTGTTTAGTAATATAATATATTATACCTAATTTATGGGAAAAATCAATAGAGGAGTGGAAGATATGAGAGAAAAGAAGCCCGACAAGCGGAAGGCGCAGGGAGCGGTAACGAAAAAGAAGCTATATGAGATTGCGGAAAGGTTATTTACAGAGAGCAATTTTTCCGATGTTAACGTAGAGGACATCACTGACGAAGCCGGTATCACAAAAGGCGCTTTTTATGTACACTATGAATCCAAGGATGAGCTGATTGCTATGTTGATTGCAGACCATGCCGCGAAGACCGATGTACATTACAAAACCTTTTTAGAATCGCTGCCCGATGATATGCCTTCTTCATTGGTGCTGCTTGCTTTTGCAGAAAGAATTGCAGATATGCTTACCAATACGTTCGGCTGCAAAAATATGACAAAGATGTATCAGATGCTACTCTCTGGGGCAGCAGGTACGGAAGCGGTCAAGGGGTATGGACGGGAGCTTTATGCATTGGTTTACAGCATTTTAGAAAAAGGCCTTCGCAGCGGGGAATTTACATCTTCCTTGCCGCCGGAAACGCTTTCCCAACATTTTGTAATGGCGATACGGGGTGTCAGCTATGAATGGTGCGTTCGCTATCCCGACTTTGATTTGAGAGAGCAGGCGATGGAGCATATTCGGTTGCTGATAGAGGGGATTCAAACCCATTAATCATTCAAAAGAAGGGGTAATGATGGTTCAAATAATGACAAGAACACTAACGCTTCTATTTGGATTATCCTGCATTTTTCCGTTGGGATTGGTGTGTTACTGGGATACGAAATACAAACCCAAGGACTTATGGGAACAGTTTTACACTTTGTTCTTTTTCTGTAATAAGCCTTTCTTAGAGTGAGAGATTCTGGTGGGTTCATGGTGAACCACACCTGGGTTCAGCAAAATGGCAGTCGTTCCCTTTGGCGGAAAGACTGCTATTTTGAATTTGTCTATTTTATGAAATCCCAGCCTGTAAGGCTGTTAAGCCTGGTAAAGGGAAGCAGTATGGGTGTTTTTTTAACATAAGCCTGATATTCTTCATTCTGGCCGTAATTCTTGTTTTGCCGGATTTCAAGCCGCTTTGCACCGCTGAACATGACATATATGATTAGAATATACCCCATAGTAGCAATAATCCACTGCCATGCACCCTTCAAAGCACCAAAGCCGGAAATAAACACACCTGTCCAAAAGAGTATCTCACCGTAATAATTGGGACAGCGCACGAACCGATAGAGCCCGGTATCACAAAAGCGCCTGGGGTTCTGTTTTTTGGCGGTACTTTTTTGCATATCCGAAATAGTCTCAATGATTAATGCCACTGCCATAATCAGAGCTCCGACCCAAGGAAGGATGCCTTGCGGTAGGTTATTTGACAGACGATAGTATACAGGGGAAGTCTGTGCCACATACAGTGCAATCACACAGATCCAAATGGAGAATTTTACGAATAACGGCATCGGTTTTTCGGTTTTGGTAGTCTCTTCCAGGGTATTACGGTATGTAGTACTTTTTAATTCTCGGACAATCAGAAAGCCACTCAACCGTATACCATATACAATAAATAGCAGACATTGAGCAAGGCATCCGATCGTTAAAGATTTACTAAACATGATTATTAGTGTAATACCCACTCCACTGATTGCTAATCCATAGCCGATCGAGAGAAAGTATACAAATTTATAGAAGCCGATTGCTGAAAGCACCCCGCATACAAGTGCCAATACCCACATCAATGGCGGAAATGCAAGGTTCCATGCATCTAAAAAGGTCATAGTGATCTCCTCCTACTAATAACAGCTTTTAATATATTGTTTAAAGCTAAGCTTTCCATATTTATTATCTGCAACCATTTCCTCGGAGAGAGTCCATTTTGAAAACTTGATAATTGCCTCTTTACCATTCTTCTTCCGCTTTGCAATCATAGCGAGAACGGTAAAGAGAAATGCCGGTGCCCGATTAATTACTGCCGGTTTTCCTGCTGCTTCAAAGAACATACGTGCAATTTCTTCATAGGAATAGGTTTCTGTACCACCGATATCATAGGTCTTGTTTTCATCCTTGCTATGTAAAAGAATGTACTCTGCCAGGTCTGTGGTATCGATAACATTGGCGTGTACCGCCTTTTTACCAAGCAAAGTCACTTTGCCCTTTTCAATCATTGGCATGAAAACCTTTGCGATATCGTAAAAATATCCGGTAGGACGGAATATGACATAGGGTATCCCACTCTTTTTTAGTTCCTGCTCAAAAAGATATTTGGCATGGAGCATAGGTACCGTGGGGTCACCATCGGCTTTCAAAACAGAAATATAAATGAATTTCTTCACACCGGAACGCTTGGCTTCCTCCAAAAGATTGAAATTACCCTGAAAATCAATATCATAATTTGTAACAGTTGTTGATGAACTTGTTAAGCCTACGGTTGTAATGACCATGTCTGCTCCACTGCAAAGGCCTCCTAGGGAAGCTTTATCTGTTATATCTACTTTTTGGGGAGTAGCCTTTCCTGTCATTCCAGGGATCTCTCGCACCACCATGTCCACGGCGATCACCTCATGTTCATCGCGAACCAAGGCACGTAGTATATCACTGCCCAGCTTTCCATATGCTCCAGCAAGTACAACCTTCATAAACCTCACTCCAATCTATCATTTATGTTGTTATTATCTAACACAATATGTGTTTTACTATCAGCTTTTAATACCTATTTCGATTTTTCTTTTGCACGTTTGTCATTGATTATCTTCATATGCTCTTCTGAAATAAGTGTAACATTATTTTCCTTTGCCCAGGCAACACAGCCCTTCAGCGCAGTCGGCAGGAATATTCGAGGTACCTTTACCAACATTGCACAAGCGTCATCTGTAAACTTCACCACGTCATCGATGCGATCTGCAGCATAGCGCACGGAGTCAATAGAAGCTTCTCGTATGGGTAATAGCTCAGCATGGGGTCGAGAGAACCGTGTGTACCAGAAATTTTTGCTGTCACGATAGCCGTAATCAACAGGAACACTGGGAAAAGCGTTCGAACGAACACCGCCTACTATGGTGTTATAATATTTTTCTTTCATCAAAACCTTGTCTACCCGAAGGATGAAATGTGCTCCGAATTTTGATGTAATTCCATTAAAATCATGATATGGCGGATCATAGCCGTCCAAATAGCCTGGCACATCTACTTGTGCGCCGTCCAACTCACGCATCCAGGTGCATTCGAATACCTGAAACGCTTCCTTAACCACTTTGGGGTACAATTCACCTGGATTCTCCTTAACCATCTGTCCGTCTTCAAGGGTGAAGGAGCAATTCTTCATCTTCTCCTCCGGCTTATCCCCGGGGAAGCCGAGGCGTACTGTCTCTTTAAAATACTTTTTCTTATCAGGTATAAAATTCAGGCTGCACTTTCCATAGCGCAGCAGATGCTGGGCCGTATTGGAGGAATTGCGTGCACAAAGCAGCATCGCATAATAGTCCTTGCCTGCGACATAGTAGGGCTGCACCAATGAATAGGGTCCCAAGGAAGTGGAACCGTCCTCTGCTACCGTTCCGATCAATATGGTCGGCATCGGAAAGAATGCAGAGGTTTGATAAAAGTTGTCTACAATCCGTAAATTTTTGAAACTGCTCATCTTCTCTCTCCTTTACATGATATAGATAAATATGCGGTCAAATATAGCCGCCAGAGGCTGAAATTCACTTTGCTTCATGGCTGCAAGTAACAGATTTTCTGCTATGAAATTCTCAAGGAACTTATCTTCCACAATATGAAAGCGCATGAGCAAAGAATGTATAATTTCAGCCAGCTGGTTAAGCAGAAGATCATGTCGCTTGGAATACTCGGCTGCAAACTGACCGGTAAACGAAAGCTTTGACCAAACCCCTTTGTATAGTGAATTAAATTTCTCAATTTCTATATATATGACATGTAAACCATCCGTGATGTTTGCCGACGTACCAGAGCCTTTCCGCATGGCAGAGAGCGCTTCATTCCAATCCTTGAGCATGACGGAAGCTGCGAGTATATCCTTGGAGGTATAATAATTGTATATGGTACCAACTGCTATTCCGCATTTTTTTGCAACAGTACGTATCGTAAAGCCGCTGTAATCTGATGCCAGCAGCTCGCATTTTGCTGTCTCGAGTATTCTCTCTTGTAAATTTTCGATCTGCTTTGGCACGCTTACTCCTCCAATGGCTTTGGTTATTTCAAAGGTACTTTATATGAACGTGTTCATTTAAAGTATAATACTTCGTTTAGAAAATATCAATCTGTACTTATGAAAATTATGGAACTTCTTTGGTACTAAAGGAATCAAGGCTAGCCATGGTGCTAGCGGTTTGGTATAATATCGTCGTATATATCGGTGTCCAGATAAAGCACACATCAAAAATTCTCCTGTTTATCGTAGACTAAGAACAATAAACAGGAGAATCTTTTTTTAATTTTTATTAATCAATAACTGTTCCATTCGGGCCATATCCATATAGGTTACTGCTATAACTCCATTTCAACGAGTTTCTTTAGCATAGCACTACGTTCACTGATATCATTCATTGAATCCTTGATAAAGGATATCCTGGAATCATGACTTTCTATAACAGATAAAATCTCCTCGGTTGAAGCAGAATTCTCTTCTGAAATACTGGCTACATTCACAATCTGCTCCTGAATATCCGTAAAATTCTTCCCTGCGATCATGATCCGCTCCATCCCCTTCGCAAGATCAGTATTGATCCGTTCATAGGAAACCTTGACATCAGTAAAATACTCCTTCAATTCATCCAGAATACCAAGACCATCTTTCGTAGCTGATTCACCTTTTTTGGTGGCTTCAACAGCGAGCACGGATTTTTCAATAACCTCTTTTGTCGTGATTTCCATATGATCCGCTATTTCATTCGATTGTCCGGCTAATTTACGTATTTCATCCGCAACTACACTGAAGCCTTTTCCCTGCTCACCAGCCCTTGCTGCTTCAATGGAAGCATTCAGTGATAACAGATTTGTCTGATCCGCAATACTTTTAATTCCAGCAAGCAGCTCGTTGATCGTATCAATCTTGCAGGTAAGCTCATTGACTATCTCTGCTGAGTATACAATTTCACTTCCAACTGTTTTCATATGATCTGAAACGGTATTAATTTTTATCCAGCCATCCTCCACTTTCTGCTTCATAACTTCGGAATTGTCTAAAATCCCTGTCGATATTCTAACGGTATCATTGATCTCGTTCATGGATTCAATCATGCGATCATTTACTATATTAACACTGGATGCCTCCTCTTGAATCGCACCGGCTATCTGCTGAACCGATTCAACAATACTTTGGCTTGAGTCGGATATTTCGGCAATCTTTTCATTGGATGCTGATATATTGGTATCCAAGGCTTTTGTATTTGTCTCTACAGTTTTAACCGTGTTATTGATTTTTTCTACAAGATTAATCGCATCCTGCTCATTCTTTACCGCTACTATTAGTATATCATTCGCCCATTTCGTCAAAAACCATAATAAAATATATATTCCGACAACCGCTGTAATTATAGTGATAAACCAGGTGAATTTCACACCCACGCCATAAAACCTCTCCGGGATTAAGATATAGGATATGATATAAGCTAACGCTACAATTATTCCATGGATCATAATCAGTTCTTTCTTGAAATAAAGAGCAATGATAGGAATTGAGATCAATAACATATAATGTTTGTTTAATCCATCACCATCAAGATAAAACAACGCTATCACCGCGACCGCAGGTATTAGTGCAAATAGCAGGCCTTTGACATAATCCGTGTACTTACAGAAATAATTAATTAAAGCCAGAGCGATGATTGCCGGCCCAGCTACGACAGTAGGTAAATCGTATCCGTTACTAATCAGTATCTGACCCACAATCAGTAAAACCATAGCAATAACAACCGACAAATTAACCCTATGTACTCTAAGTATGTTATACTCCGTACCCTTTTTCATTACCTACATCCTCCTTGGGGAATAAAATAATATTATACAATTAAATTATACTCTTTCGCCAAATTTTCGCAAGCTTTTACATAATATTGTATATAAAGTTGAATTATGTATTTAACTGTAGAAAATATCGCATTTATTAGAAAATTCTGCCATCCACCATAGCACCATAGCTTGGCCATGGTAGACAGTAATGCAATAGGTGTAACGATCTGCTATAGTGTCGGTTGAAAGTTATTTTCGTATATTGACTTTTTATAGTAATGCGAATATAATTATCCCCAACAGAAGCTCTGTGACGAAGAGAAAAGCGACTACCTTTATTAGGTGTCGCTTTTTTTCGCTAAAAACATAATTTTAGGAGGATGTAAGTATGGCAGGTAAGTCAAATGTTGTTGATTGGAAAACGATTACTAGTTTTGTCACTGATACGTTTGTGAAATATGGTATTCCCGAAGAGGATGCCAAAATATGTGCAGATGTGTTGTTAGAGTCTGATAAACGCGGAATTGAATCCCACGGTGTGAACCGCTTCAAACCAATTTATCTGGACAGAATTAAGGCTGGAATACAGAATCCGGTGACTAAGTTTGAGATAATCAGAGAAACCCCTACTACTGCTGTTGTCGACGGTCATGACGGAATGGGTCAGGTAATTGGCTATAAGGCTATGAAAATGGCGATTGAAAAGGCAAAGAAGTATGGTATGGGTATGGTTGCAGCACGTAATTCCACACATTACGGTATTGCAGGCTATTACGCGACTATGGCAGTTGATGCCGGTTGCATAGGCATCACAGGAACTAATGCAAGACCTTCCATCGCCCCTACCTTTGGCGTTGAGAATATGCTGGGAACCAATCCGTTGACCTTTGGTATGCCTACTGATGAAGAATTCCCCTTTGTTCTTGACTGCGCTACCTCCATTACACAGAGAGGACGGATCGAATATTATGCACGAGTAGGCAAGTCTACTCCGGCCGGAATGGTAATCGGACGGGATGGCGAAGCTAAGACGGATTCGGTACAGATATTAACTGACTTAAACACTGGGAATGCAGCTCTTGCACCTCTGGGCGGTATAGGTGAAGAGTTGGGAGGATATAAGGGCTACGGCTATGCAACCGTGGTTGAAATACTTTCAGCAGCTTTGCAGCAGGGAAATTTCTTGCGTGCATTATCAGGTATCGGTGAGAACGGAGAAAAGCTTCCTTACCATCTTGGTCATTTCTTTATTGCTATTGATACCGAAGCCTTTATGGGGCTGGAGGCTTTCAAAAAGACTTGCGGAGATATTCTGCGTGAACTTCGTGGATCACAAAAAGCACCCGGACAGGAGCATATCTTCACTGCCGGTGAAAAGGAATATCTGGTATGGCAGGAACGTAAGAACAGTGGAGTACCGATTAACGATGCCGTACAGAAGGAACTCCTTCAGATTCGTAATGAACTTGGATTAACACAATACAGATTCCCGTTTGAATAGGAGAAGGCTATGGATATCAGACAACAGTCATTACAGAAGCATTATGAATGGAAGGGTAAAATCGAAGTGATTTCCCGAGCGCCAATTAATACGAGAGAAGATCTTTCTCTTGCCTATACACCCGGTGTTGCAGAGCCATGTCTTGAAATTCAGAAGAATTATAACAAATCCTTTGAACTAACACGCAGAAGTAACCTGGTTGCAGTGATCACGGACGGTACTGCTGTCCTTGGCCTAGGTGATATTGGACCGGAAGCCGGCATGCCTGTTATGGAGGGAAAGGCTGCACTGTTCAAGGAATTTGCCGGTGTGGATGCATTTCCTGTATGCATTCGTTCTAAGGATGTGGAGGAGCTGGTCCGTACCATTTATCTGATTTCCGGCAGCTTTGGCGGAATCAACCTGGAGGATATTTCAGCACCCCGCTGTTTTGAGGTAGAGCGAAGACTCAAAGAGATATGCGATATTCCGGTATTCCATGATGATCAGCATGGTACTGCGATTGTTGTAGCTGCCGCCTTGATTAATGCCCTTAAGATTGTAAAAAAGAACATTGAAACTGTGAAGGTTGTTCTGAACGGCGCCGGATCTGCTGGAATCGCTATTGCCCAGCATCTACTGAAGCTGGGGCTGAAGAACCTGATACTGGTAGATCGTTTTGGTATCATCTGTGAAGGAATGGAAGAATTGAATCCTGCTCAGGCAGAACTGGCAAAGGTGACAAATCGTTCCCATCAGAAGGGTGTTTTGGCAGATGCAATGAAGGACGCTGATGTCTTCATCGGTGTCTCTGCTCCGAATATTGTCAGTGCGGAGATGATTAGGTCTATGGCACCGGATTCCATCGTATTTGCCATGGCTAATCC
>JAEZKL010000015.1 GCA_023415475.1 Bacillota bacterium
CGAGACGAATTACCCTTGCGATCTCGAGAACCAGCTTTTGATCGTCGGGAAGAACATCACTACCGATCAGCTTTACAATCTCATTTAGCTGACTTTCCTGTGTAAGGATACTTAAAATCTGATTACGACATTCTACAAAGTCTTCCCCAACATTCTTGGTATACCAGGGTGCGAGGTCATTCACATACTCGCTGTAGCTGGTTAACCATTGAATAGCGGGAAAATGCCTTGCGTAGGCCAGGGATTTATCCAAAGCCCAGAAGCAGCGTACGAAACGCTTGGTATTCTGGGTAACCGGCTCAGAAAAGTCACCACCCTGGGGAGAAACGGCTCCAATGATGGATACACTGCCTTCGGTCCAATTCAGGTTCTGCATAAAACCGGCACGCTCATAGAAAGCGGATAGTCGTGATGCCAGATAGGCAGGAAAACCTTCCTCAGCAGGCATTTCCTCAAGACGGCCGGACAATTCACGAAGAGCTTCTGCCCAACGGGAAGTGGAGTCAGCCATGATAGCTACATGGTAACCCATATCTCTATAATATTCGGCTAAGGTAATACCGGTATATATACTTGCCTCACGGGCAGCAACCGGCATGTTGGAGGTGTTGGCAATCAGTGTGGTACGATCCAGTAAGGGATTACCGGACTTGGGATCTACGAGCTTTGTGAAATCCTCGAGAACCTCGGTCATCTCATTGCCACGCTCGCCGCAGCCAATATAAACAATTATGTCAGCATCGCACCATTTAGCCAGCTGATGCTGTGTCATAGTCTTTCCGGTTCCGAAACCACCTGGGATAGCAGCAGTACCACCCTTGGAGATGGGGAACAGTGTATCCAGAATTCTCTGACCGGTAACCAAAGGGCGGTCGGAGGAGTATCGCTTTGCAGTGGGACGTGGGATACGAATCGGCCACTTCTGAGTCAGTGACAGCTCTCTTTCCTGTCCTTTATTATCTATAATAGTTACAATAGTATCCTTGATTGTATATTTCCCATCGGGTGCAATCTTAGTTACAGTACCGTAGACGTCCGGTGGAACCATGGATTTGTGAATTACCGCTCTGGTCTCAGGGACCTCAGCAATGATGGTTCCGCCATAGACCTTATCCCCGGGCTTCACAGTAATATGAACATCCCATAGCTTTGTTGTATCCAGAGACTCTACACTGACACCTCTGGAAATAAATGCGCCGGATCTCGATGCGATTTCCTGTAGAGGACGTTCGATACCGTCAAATATGTTACTAATAATACCGGGAGCCAGAGTAACGGAAATAGCAGCACCCGTTGAAATAACTTCATCACCCGGTCTAAGGCCTGTGGTTTCCTCATAAACCTGGATTGTGGTTTTTCCTGTGGTAAGACCGATTACTTCACCAACCAATTTATCCTTACCCACAAGAACCATTTCACCCATTTTAAAGGCTTTGTTTTCTCCCACATATACAATCGGACCGTTGATACCAAATATTTTACCTGTTACATTCATAAGGATCTCTCCCTTTCATAGTCTTAAAGCGTAAAGGAATTCTTTGCTTCTTCCATCTTCGTTAAAAATGAATTATCTATCAGAATACTGCGGGAAGGTATTACAGCACGGCTGCCACCGATGAAATCACGGTCGCTTACCGTAAGGGATACTCCTGTTTTTTCTTCCAAGGTGGATAGTTTACCTACATCTGTAGGATTAATATAAACGGTAAGTGAATCTCCCTGAGCAAACGCTTTTGCATTTTTGATTTGAGCAATTAATAATTCGTCGTAATCGGAGGTCTTCATAAAGTTCTCCAATTTGATTTTAACATCACGGAATATGAGTTCGGAAATTTCGGCCGTTTTGTCTAAAACCTTGCGTCTGATATCCATTGCTTCTGCAGACAGCTTTCGGTTTCTTTCACGAGTGATGTTATCGGAGGCCATTCGGTAATTTGCTTCTGCTTTACGCAGAGCAATTTCTTTTCGCTCATCATTATTCTTTTGCAGTGTTTTCTTATATTCTTCAACGATTTCAATATTCTGCTTCGTAGCGCTATCGATTACCGAAGAATAAAAATGATCTAATTTTTCATCAAGAGTCATAAAATTCTCCATTCTTACATGTGATTCTTACAATTTCAATCCGATGGCTTCATTAACATAGGAGGTAATAAAGTCTGGTTTACGACCGGTTCCATGTCGATCGGGGATTTCAACGATTAATGGAATTCTTCTGTTTAATTTGACGTCATTAATGATTTCAGGAAACTCATTACTAAGTTTCTCTGTAATCAAAATAATGCCTATCGTCTTATCTGCAAGCACTTTGTCCAATTCGAGCTTTAACTCCGGCTTTGTATGAACTACAACGCCGCTTACACCGGCAAGCTTCATCCCGGTATAAGTATCAATATTATCGCTGATAAGATACATACGCATATTATTTCCTCCATAATGTGAAAATTAAAAACAATTTTCACACTTCCAAGTTTGTGCCTGCGTAATCCCAAAGTGTAAACCGTCTCGCATCGAGACGTTGCATACTTGCACAAACTAATGCAAAGGGCAGGCATGTATTATTAAATGAAATATATTTTACTTGATTTGTTTAACCAAGTATTGTGAAGGAAACAATCAATCCATAGAGTGCGATACCTTCTGCTAGAGCTACGAAGATTAAGGATTTACCCATGATAGAAGAGTCTTCACTAATTGCACCCAAAGCGGCTGAAGCAGCAGAAGCAACAGCAATACCACCACCGATACAGGATAAACCGGTAGATAAAGCAGCAGCGATGTATCTCCAGCCATCGGTGCTTGCTGCAGCGGCTGCTCCCTCAGCAGCGAAAGCATAACCAGAGAACATCATTACGTTTGCGACTACCAATACACCGAAAAACATAAATACATTGAAGGCGAGAGTAGCTTTTAAGCCTCCTTTGCTTCTTTTACTAGCTAAAAATGCTCCGAAGGGAACAATAATACTTAAGATTAATGCGAGAACGATTGTGATTTTTAATGCCATGATAGAAATCCTCCTTAATATTTAAAAAAATTTAATTTTATGTGTTTATCCAGTTATTTCTTGCCATTATAAGGCTTAAACTCTTTACCGGTACCCTTATAAAAACGACTGAACATCTCATAATACTCAAGTCGAAGTACCTGTATACCTACAACTAAACCTTCCATTGCCGCAACAATGACATTTCCGAGAATAAGAGTAACTATATTCGGATTGGAGGTCTCCGCACCTGCCAAAAGCATAACAACACCCATCATAGCCGCATGGCTCAGAGCAAAGGCGCCGATACGTAAAAAGGAGATGGTATTCGTTAAGTAACTAAGGAGAACCTCAAACATTTCAAAGGTAGACTCTACAAAAAACGTAACCTTGTGCTCCGGAAAGATATGTGACTTCTTTTCAATCAAGTGAGTCAATGGCTCTCTAAAGAAAATGAGCAATAAAGGTATGATAAAGAAGATAACAAAAAAGATAATTGCAGGTAATGCATGACCGGTGAATACTAAAACAACACAGGCAATCAGCATGCCATAGAAGACCAGACCCGCAACTCCGTTGGTATCGAAAAATACACGACCCCAATCCTTTGCTTTAATACCGTTTACGATGTTAATCAGCATGGCTATTATAATAAGGAATACACCGAAACCGACTGCAGTGATAAGAACGGTCATTACATTCTCTCTCGGTGACAGCCAGAGAGGGGCGATCCAATCTTCAAATCCGAACACACTGCCGTATACAAAGCCGAAGATAGTAGAGAATACTCCGGCAAGGGCAATAATCGCTGCCAGATTCATCTTCATGAGCTTGTAAATCAAAAGACCGCCGATAATCAGGCAGATACCCTGGCCAACATCGCCGAACATGATACCAAAGATAATGGAATAGGTAATGGCCACAAATGAGGTCGGATCAATCTCGTTGTAAGCCGGTAAACCATACATCTTAATAAACATCTCAAAGGGTTTGAAAAGCCATGGATTTTTGAGTTTGGTCGGTGGTTTTTTATCTTTATCTGTCTGTCCATCATCACAGACACAGTAAACTAAGTTATCCTTTTCTGCCTCCTTGAGCAGCGCACCGGCATCCTTCTCTGTAATCCAACCGCAGATAATGTAGAAAACATCATTTTTACCTTTGTCTCTGGTGCAGGCAGCCATTTTACGAACATCGAAGTTTCTGGATAATACGGATATTGTATAATTTGCCAGTAAAAGATCATCGGCTACATTAGCGAGACGTTCCTTAATCTCGGCATAAATATCATTTAATGAGTTATTGATTTCATTGATTTTAGTAATAATTGAGTTGAAGGATTCCTCCGGTGTTCCCTCGTAGGCATCCGGAAGCTTCACCCGTTCAAAGTGAAGAGAAGCGTAGATCGCGTCGATTTTAACTGCTTCGTTTGCAGGTACAAAGTAGATACCCCATACATATTCTCGGTCCCGTTCACACTCATAGAATACCGTAGTCAAATTATCATATACATACTTAGAAAATCTGGTATAGAATTCGTGAGGAACCTTTCCAAAACGGAACTTAATAAATTTTAAGTCCATTATCTTATGAATATTATAATCTAAGTGCCGGAAATGCTCTATCTGTAATAATAGCTCATTACATTCATGGCGTTGGGCTTTCAGTTCCCGTTTTTTTGCATTCAAATCAGAGAGGGTGTCGTAAGCGGCGTTTATCACCTCTGTAGCCAGCTCGGGAGACATTAATTCATCCTTAGAAAAATCTGCATGATCTATTTTTTTAATTAGATCTTCCGCTTTTACTGCTAATTCCTTGTAGGGATTATTTTCAACAAATGGCCTTAGACTATGGGAGGTACTAAGCTCTGTAAGAGCATTCTCCAATTGAATATCATACTTTGTCAGATATTTATTCACTACTCGGTCAAAATCATCCTTTGGACCGGTAATGCTTAAAAATCTCATTTTCTCAATCATATTTTCACACCTCCAGTTCTATAGTTGTAGAATGTAATCAAGTTTCTTTTTGACATCTAATTTGTATCTAATACATTCCAATGCAGAAGTCAACTGTCCGATTTCCATATCCTTTCGGAACAGATAGTAGTTAACAGCAGTCATGGATGCGGGATACCTGGTCATGTTCAACAGGTAGATTTTGTTAATGATTTTTACATATTGAAGCTCCATCGTTCCATCTTTGAGGTATGCTACAAAAGATTTATAGTGAGAAGAGCTTAAAATATTTAAGAATTCATCAATCGTTGCAGCCTGTACCAGACGGGATAATTGTGACACCCCTAATTTATGATTTACCGGGATTAAATAGGTAAAAATCTGGGCTGCATTCATATCATACATTTTCTTGGAACGGTATATCCACATAATATTCTGTAAATCAATTTCAGTACCCATTCTCTGGGTAAAGGCTTTTCGGTTCTTTCCCTTGAGCATGGTATCCTTCAGCCTCCAGGACTTCGTAAAATAATAGATATCTAATGACATCTCGTAATCAAAGGAAGTCAAACCGGGCTTTGTATGAAGCTTGGCTAAAAGATTATAATATTCAGTTCCCTTAAGATTTTGAATATATTCATCCATGGAACGGGATAAAGAAAGTGCTGCTACATTAATTTGCGAATGCTTGCTAAAAAATGGCTGGAATACGGATAAATCGTAAGCATCATTTTCACTGCTATGAATCAATCTGATGCAGTGCTTCAGAACATTGATTTCATATCGGAAGAAGACGAGTTCAAGATCCTGTCTTTGTGCTTCGTTTGCAAAGCGATAAATCTTTGTATAATCCATATACAAACCATTGATTAAAACATGCTCTGCTTCGCCGCGATGGACTTCGCGTTCATCATATTTTTGAAAAAGCTCAGCATATCCGGGATGCTTTTTTAAATAAGCGATAAAATCAGCGACAGTATCAAGATTTGCAATCTTTTGATAGTCATCACCGGAAATCAACTTAGGGTGCATCGCTTTAACCTTTGTGTTGATACCACTATAGGATAGTGTTGAATCCATATTAACAACCATACCTTTCTCGTGGCCTGCAGACTTTGGTGAGATAATTTCTGATTCACGGTCCGCAGAGCACAATATTTGCAAAGTGAATGAAACAGACTATTCACTTTGTGAAAAACTATTTTTTAAAATACCCTTAAAATTAAGAAATAGCCAGAAAGCTTTTATTATTCCTGACTATAATATTTTACAGTCTTATGAGAGCTTAAAGTTGAATAATACTTTGAAAAACTTTATCAACCATGGCATCATGATTCATTTTGTAGTTCTGCTCAAGTATCTTTAGCTGTTTTTCACTGTTTTCAATTAATTGCTGCTTTTCATGCTCGATTTCTTGTTCCGCCTGTGTCATTAGGGCGTTTATTTTCGCGTTGTTTTCCTCGGCAATATCAGCTTCCATTTTCTTGATCAGCTTCTCATTATCTTCATATAGTTCATTCTTTTCGATATTAGCTCGTTCTATGATTTGATTTGCTTTTCTCTCTATATCAAATAAAAGACTAATGACCTTTTCCATTTTTCAACCTCCTATCAATCGACAATTATACATCATAATAATAACTCGTTTTTTTATAATTGCAATAGTGAATATGTACAATTTGATGAATTAATATAACAAAAATTGTGTGTTTTTTATAGGAAAACAAATTAGAAAACGATTAAGCAAAAAAACTAAAAAATACTTGCAAATTTTTTCGAAAAGGTTTAACATTATTTTAAGTGAAAAAATACTTTTAAACAGGTAAATAAAAACTCGATCATGGTCTTTATATGTAAAGTCACTAAATACAAGTTCGAATATGCAATTGAACATTGTCTATAATGTATATTGGAATTAAAATTTTCGATAGAAAAAAGAAGTATCTAACTAGAAAACGATTAAGCTTTATTTCGAATTTGTTCATGAATAGGAGAATAAATTGTGGTTTCAATCAAAGATGTATCAGCAAAATGCGGAGTATCGGTAGCGACGGTGAGTAAATCTCTGAATGATCATAGTGATATTTCGCAAGCTACTAAGGAACATGTCAGAAAGATAGCAAAAGAGATGGGCTACTTCCCGAATTCTTCAGCCAGAGCTTTAAAGACAAACCGTACATACAATTTAGGGGTATTATTTGTGGACGAAGCGCAAAGCGGCTTAACTCATGAATACTTTGCCAACGTGCTGGACAGCTTTAAGGTAGAAGCGGAGAAATGCGGTTATGATATTACATTCATAAATAAATATACCGGCCGGAAGAATATGACTTATTATGAGCACAGTAAATACCGCGGAGTAGACGGAGTAGTGATTGCCTGCATCGATTTTACCGATCCTGATGTATTGGAGCTAATTGATGGCGAGCTGCCGGTTGTAACAATCGATCATGTATTCAATAACCGCACAGCAATTGTATCGGACAATATCAAAGGGATGAAAGATTTAATTACCTATATATATGAGAGAGGACATCGCAAAATCGCTTATATCCACGGAGCTGATTCTTCTGTTACCAGAAATCGAGTGGGAAGCTATTATAAAACCATGGGAGAACTGGGAATTGAGGTTTCTGATCATTATGTAAAATGTGGTATATATCATGATCCTGATACAACGGCAAAGCTGACAAGGGAGCTCTTGGAGCTGAAGGACAGACCAACCTGCATTATTTTTCCGGATGACTTTTCTTGTATCGGTGGCCTCAATGCCATCAAGGATCAGGGGTTAACCATTCCTGACGATATCTCCGTTGCGGGCTATGACGGAATTATGTTGTCACAGGTACTTGACCCGAAATTAACTACATTACAGCAGGATACCAAAGCCTTGGGAAGAAGTGCTGCTCAGAAGTTAATTGCCTTAATCGAGAATCCGAAGGCTGCGATTGTTGAGAGAGTGGTAGTGGAAGGGAAGATTCTTGCCGGAAGTTCGGTAGGCAGTCCAAAAGAGAAAAAATAAATTATGTACAGTGAACAGGTGAAATCATGCTTTGTCCGTATGAGGATGGGGAGATATTTATACAGACAAAGGGTAAGTTTCCATCACCACACTGTATATACAAGGTTCTGCTAAAATCGGATTGTTTACTTTATATATAGGAAGCAATCCAAAATGTTTTCTGTTTTATAAGTGGGTGGGAGTATTTCTTACGAAAGACATTTCTATATCTTTGACTTACGGTCATAAATAGAAATGTCTTTTTTTTGTGTGTGAGCAATACGGTTCTTCCGGTTTTAATTTTATTAAGATCTTATAAAGAGTTTTTTTATAATAAAGACAATTCTGATAAAGACTTTGATGTCTTGAAATAAGTGATTGTTTTTGATGTATAATAATAAAAATAATCAATATTGTGAAATTTTAGTCAATTTGTACAAAAAATTCAACAAATTTGACGATACAATGTTGAATAATAAGGTCCCATAGGTTATAATTATATTGTTAGCCATTAATATGATTCTGGAGGTGAGTAAATGGCAAAGGAAACAGTACAAGCTGTTCGCCAAGCAGAGTTGAATGCTGCTGAGAAGGAAAAGGAAGCACTTCAAAAAAAGGAGAGCATACTAACCAAGGCGCAGCAAGATGCAAAGGAAATGGTTGCTTCAAAGGTGAGTGAAACCCAGATGTTATCAGAAAAAAAATTAAAAAATGCTAATGACCAAGGCGAAGAAAGATTGGAGGCTGCGAAGCGTAAGGCAGATCAGGAAGTACTTATATTGCAGGAAATGGTTAGAAATAAAGAGCAGGCAGCGATTGATTTCATAATCTCCAGCCTCGTTTAAGACATCATGAATTGCAAATTTTAGTAAAGGAGGTGTTCGATTATGGCAGTGCTGCATATGCAGCGTATTTTAATTTGTGGACTGCGTAAAGATAGAAAAGCGATTCTAGAATTATTGCAGCGTGA
>JAEZKL010000031.1 GCA_023415475.1 Bacillota bacterium
CCTACCCTAAAGCACGGCGGGCAACCGTATCGCTTTATGTTCGGTCTTGCTTCGAGTGGGGTTTACATAGCCCCTACTGTTACCAGTAAGGCGGTGGTCTCTTAAGCCACCTTTCCATCCTTACCAATGAGAAACGTTTGCAAGCAACCGTTTTCTTGGCGGTATATTTCTGTTGCACTAGCCTTGGAGTCACCTCCACCGGACGTTATCCGGCACTCTGCCCTATGAAGCCCGGACTTTCCTCACCTTGTCAGGCGCGATCATCTATGCTACTCACAGGTTGTATTCTATCACGGAAACGGAAAAAAGTAAATCAGAAACAAATGGAATGAGTAATTAGCAATGTTACAAAGAGACGGAAGCATGCCGGTAGGAGGCTCAAGTCACGTGGCTGGAGCATGAACTTATGTGATTTTATAACGGAAGAACCCTTATGCCACTAACCGCTTTATTATATGCTTATAACAGCCCGTAAATCGGACAACTCACACAGGAACCGGAGAATGATTTGTTGAGTGTTTCTCTTTTGAAGGTTCCTGTGCTCAGACAAGTCCGATTTACGGGCTTGTCGCATATGATAAAGCTGAAGTGGCATTAAGGAACCTTCCTGATATAAAACCACATAAGCCCATGCCCCAGCCACTGGTTATGAGAATGCCCCGGCATGCTTCCTGGCGGTGTAAATGAACTTAGAAAAATATGCTATGTTATAGGGGAATACTCTCTGTCGAAAGATAAATGAGTTTATGGGGGCTTTTTTTAAATGCAAATTATTATGAGCGATATTGATGTGAGTTTATTTGCACATGTATAGTATGGGACATTGAAATTTAAGTCAGGCGGACGATTAAATAGGCTGGATGATTAAGGAAGATGTCCGTATTATTAAGAAAATTTTAAAGATTTTTAGTTTAGGATATGTTATGATTAAGATAATTTAGGAAGATGAAGCCCTTACTGCATATGCAATAATGAATGAAGTGGGATGATATAATAAGAGCTGGTGTGAATAAAGGATTTTGAAAACAAAAATCCTTGGGAAGAATTGCAAGTTTGTCCATTGGAGTAAACTCCCTGTTCTTGAAGGGTGCACTTGGCATTAATTTTACAGGTTTTGAGAAAGGTATGGTCATTATGGAACTGGTCGGAATTTTAGTGGTGGATGATGATAAGGATATAGCAGATTTGGTGGAGATCCATCTGGTTAGTGAAGGATACCTGGTGTACAAGGCCAACAGTGCCAGAGAGGGACTTCAAATATTGGAAACGGCAGATATCAAGCTGGTTATTCTGGATATTATGATGCCGGGCATGGATGGGCTTACTATGTGTAAAAGGATCCGTGAGACAAGCACGGTGCCGATCATTATGCTGAGCGCCCGGTCGGCCGATCTGGATAAGATTATCGGACTGGGAACGGGTGCCGACGACTATGTAATTAAGCCCTTTAATCCACTGGAGCTGACAGCGAGAGTTAAGTCCCAGCTGCGGAGATATACCAAGTTCAATCCGAATTCTCATGATGAGAAGCAGGATAAGGAAATCGTACTGGATCATTTGATTATTAATAAGGAAAATCATAAGGTGAATGCGTATGGCAAGGATGTTAAGCTGACACCGATTGAGTTTGATATTTTGTATCTGCTGGCAAGTAACGTTGGCAGGGTTTTTTCTACGGATGATATCTTTGAACGGGTTTGGAACGAGAAGATGTACGAAGCGAACAATACCGTAATGGTTCATATCCGTAGAATTAGAGAGAAGATAGAGATGGATTCAAGGGATGCGCAGATCATTAAAACGGTATGGGGAGTAGGTTATAAAATTGAAGAATAGTATTTTCAAAAGCTTTCGATTCGAGATTGTTTTATATAGCATCTTAAGCCTTTTGTATATGCTGCTGACCATCGCGTTACTGCATATCGGGATCTATATTATATTGGGCAAAAGTTTTCAGGAGCTTTCGGGAACATCGGCTGCGATCATTACCATGTTGACAATCGTAGCGGGAATTATTTTGTTTATCACTTATTTCCTGTTACTGACCAAGAAGTTCATTTCATATATTAAGGAAATGATCGATGGCATTAACCAGATCTCCCAAGGGAACTTTAATAACCGCATTGAGATTAACAACGAGGATGAATTCGCATTGTTGGCCGATAAGCTGAATCAGATGGCGGATGATATCAATGAGATTATGGAGAATGAACGTCGCAGTGAATATGCTAAAAATGAATTGATTACAAGCGTAGCTCATGACCTTCGAACGCCCTTAACCTCCATCATCGGTTACCTGGACCTGGTGTCCTCTAAGGAGTTGCCCCAGGAAACGCAGAGAAAATATATTGGCATTGCTTATAATAAATCGAAACGACTGGAGAAGCTAATCGAAGATCTCTTTACTTATACGAAGTTCAATTTTGGTGAGGTAAAGGCAGATTATACCGAGGTTGATATGGTAAAGCTGATCAATCAGTTAGTAGATGAATTCTATCCAAGCTTCTCTGAATATAACCTCGAATACGAATTTCGTTCTAAGTGCTGTTCTGCGGTAATCAAGGCAGATGGAAATCTGCTGGCCAGGGCTTTTGCCAATTTAATCAGTAATGCGATTAAGTATGGCAGAGACGGCAAGAATATCATCATAGAGCTTATGAAGGAAGAACACGGGATGGTAATAACCGTAACAAATTTTGGAGATATGATACCAAAGGAGGATTTAAAGAGAATATTCCAGCGTTTCTACCGAGTCGAATCTTCCAGATCGTCAGAAACGGGCGGCAGCGGACTTGGGCTGGCGATCGCTCAGAGCATTATCGAGATGCATGGAGGAAAAATATCAGCAAAAAGTGACGAAAATGGAACAGTATTTACCGTGGAATTGAAAAATGAACCTTAAACAAATAAAGCCATTGATTATTCCTATACAAGACAGTACATTCCGAATGTACCGAGAGCACTTGTTGGAACTATCAATGGCTTTCATTTGTAAAGCTATGAAAACGGAAGAAGAAAAAATATAAGTTTATTATAACACAAATTTACAGGAAAGGTAGTATATTAATAAAATTTAAAATATTGTTAATATTTCGTTACAGTTCAGTCACAAAATCAACAACACGATAAGAAAGAAAGCTTGCTTATCGTGTTATATAATTAACTTCCGATGGAATCGGCGTATACCATTAATTTCTTGGATATTCTCAGCTTTTGAAAAATAGAAGCATAGGTAATTTCGTTAATTCCTTCTATATAATTCTGCGGATAATTTCTGATTAACCCTTTATTCCTTAATATTAACACAGCTTTATTATAAGCAATGGCAGCTTCTGCCTCACTGCGGTATCTGCCAATCAGATAATCACCGTTAATATGGATTTTAGCGATGTAAAGAGGGATTCCCTTTTTTATCACTTTTGATACCCCGTGGTACGGATTTACGATTTCAATATTGTGATAACTATAGTCATGGCTGTCACCGTTAACAAACAGATAATCCTTACCGGCAACAGCATAGTTTTTGATCCCATATCTGGATAGAATATTTACTTGCATACCGTAATCGGATACAAAGAGATGACCGCCTCGCTTCATAATTTTGTGGTGAGCATAATAAAACAGATCCTCTGCGTCAAAACGGAGACAGGTATTGAGGTCAATATAATATAAGAAATATCTCTTCTTAAGGTAGATCGGATTTCTAAAATAGATAAGATTATCCCGATAATTAATCAGCACTACCCACTTATGAAAAGAAAGAGGACAACCTTCGGGATACCCCTCGATCTTGGGGACAGAGCTGTCCGTAAGAAGCTTCACTGCAAGAAGATATGCTTTATTTGCGTCATCTTCACAGGAATAGCTTCCTAAGCTTATATGCTTTCCACGATAAGTTACGGAAGCTCTATAATAGATTTTCCCATCCTTCATGGAGGACTGGTATACGCCAGGTAACATAAATTCACCACCTCATTAACACTATACCAGATAAAAAAAGGCATATCAACACGGACAAAGGTCTGAGAATAATTGTTAACAAGATATTACGGTCCATTTGTGTAGTATGACACATTTTATGCCCTAAAAACGTACTAAAGCAGTAGAATATGTATAAAGAATGAGAAAAGCACGTAAAATATTTAATATATAGTTAATAAATTGTTAAAAATATCTTGTGCATAAACTACAAAAGAAAACCGGATCTAAGACAATTAATTGTTGCATATTTCCCGGACTGGTAAATAAAGGCATTCCGCTATGGTGTTTTATAACGAAAATGAGGTTGGCTTATTGACACAAAATAAACCTTTGCCTATAATGCTGATATCATTACCAGTCATTCCATTAAATGGAAAATATTAGCCAGTGAAATATCAAGAAAAGAGGAAAAATTTATGTCAATAATAAATTTGTTTCTTCAAAAGAGAAAAATGCATGAAAGCCAGCATGGTATCATAATGGTGATTACGGCATATGCGTTATCCGTAATGATGCTGATTATGGGTTCTGATGTGTTTTATGACATCGATTCCAAAGCGGCAGGGATAAGCACGATAGCTGAAGAGACACAAGAGAAGATTAACGAAGAATTGCCTGATCTGCAAGCTGCAGACCTTCCAGCTTTATTAATCCAATCGAAGATACAAAATCCGTTTGGTGTTGCAGAGGTTATGCAGACAGGCCTTGGAAGTACCAGGGTTCAGAATGCGGGTACCGGAGTGATATCATCCGATGCGGGTATAGAAGCTAATACAATGTGGCTGCTTGGCAATGCCATGAACCAGGAAGAATATGATAAATCGTTGGAGCAGCTTATTGATTTTGCTTCGATCAGCACAGTAGTATCCTCGGGAGTCACCCCAATTCCCATGGCCGATGCCAAAGAAGCTTCCACATCTGAGGAGGAGATTAAAAGTTTATCAACAGAGGAAGCCAGCTCTCCTTATGTAATCGATGTATCCAAGAAGGAGATTGGTATGCTGGAGCGTATCGTTCAGGCGGAGGCAGGCGGTGAGGATATGGTGGGTAAGATATTGATTGTTAATGTTATACTTAACCGCATCGCCGATGAAAGTTTCCCGGATACTGTGGAAGATGTTATATTCCAGAATAAGGATGGAGAATATCAGTTTTCTCCTGTAGATGATAAAAGCTATTGGTCAGTAGAAATATCAGATAATACTGAGGAAGCGGTAATCAGAGCACTCGAAGGAGAAGATTATTCGGAAGGTGCGTTATATTTTGTTGCGAGAAAAAGAACAAAGTCCAGCAGTGCAAGATGGTTTGACGATAATCTGGACTGGCTTTTTAAGCACGGCGGACACGAATTTTATAAAGAAAAATAGAAGGATGCGTATTGTATCCGGGGGATTGTCATGTTATAATACTTGAAACTTGTGACGCGTGAAAGTGTGAAGGTGATATTATCGTGTTTAGTAAGCTTTCCTATTTCCTACTTCCTGCACTCATAAAGCTTTATCAGGACTGATTATTGGTGATGATTTTGATGAAGCTTGTACTTAGGCAAAGAGCAGGTATGCTGAATTAGCGTCAAATAAATATGAGTAAAGGGGATTGAATTATTTATGAACCTAATGTATAGGAGCACAAGAGATTCAAGTAACAGAGTTACAGCCTCACAGGCTGTTCTACAGGGCTTATCCCAGGACGGAGGTTTATACGTTCCGGAAGCAATACCGGTTCTCGGGAAGTCAATGGAAGAGCTGTCTAAGCTTAACTATCAAGAGACAGCTTACGAGGTAATGAAATTATTTTTAACGGATTATACGGAGGAGGAGCTAAAGGATTGTATCGAGAAGGCTTATGATTCGAAGTTCGATACTCCGGAGATTGCTCCGCTGAGAAAGGTAGGCCAGGCTTATTATCTGGAGCTTTTTCACGGAGCAACCATAGCATTTAAGGATATGGCATTATCGATTTTGCCCCACTTATTAACAAAGTCGGCAAAGAAAAATAATGTTGAGGAAGAAATCGTAATTCTTACGGCTACCTCCGGTGATACAGGTAAGGCAGCCTTGGCCGGCTTTGCGGATGTCAAGGGGACAAGCATAATCGTGTTCTATCCGAAGGACGGTGTTAGCAGTGTTCAGGAAAAGCAGATGGTTACCCAGCAG
>JAEZKL010000064.1 GCA_023415475.1 Bacillota bacterium
TATCGTATTATTAGAATTTGAAGCTATTGATTTTTTCCTTCAGCTGTTCTGACAGGTTCTGTAATTCTACCGTCTGCTTGGTTATTTCGTCCATGGTTACGGTTATCTGTTCGGTAGAAGCGGTTACTTCCTCGGTCGCTGATGCAGATTCTTCGGATATAGCAGAGATATTTTCGATTTGTAATACAATATTATTTTTTTGATCCGCAATTTCCTCTGTATTCTGTTTAATCTCAATTACCTTATCGGTTAAGATACGGACGGCATCCATAATCTCATTAAACAAGCTTTGTGTCCGTTGTACCAGATCCACCTGCTCTTTTACGTTTTGATTTGTGATTCTCATAGCATCTACGGAGTGGGCAGTCTTATCACTGATATCTTCAACAATTGACTTGATCTTAACGGTAGAAGCTTTTGATTGCTCTGCTAATTTTCTTATTTCATCCGCTACTACAGCAAAACCTTTGCCACTTTCTCCTGCTCTCGCAGCTTCGATGGATGCATTTAATGCAAGTAGGTTGGTTTGAGCGGTAATAGCGTCAATCGTGTTAGAGATTGCATCAATCTGCTTCATGCTTTCACTGGTTTCATAAACTAACTCAGAAACCTTAGTGGTGGCGCTCATGGTACTGTCGGATTTCTCTATCAGATCTTCTACACGATTTAATCCCTGTTTTGTGAGATCTGCTGCGTTATTTGCCAGGTGGCTCATTGCTTTGGTAGATTCGTCAATTAAGGTTAATTGATCCGATAAATCTGAAATACTGGAAGCTCCATCCGAAGCATTCTGAGCTTGTTCCGTAGCTCCCTTCGCAACTTCCTCCACAGCTCTTGCTACCTCACTAAGAGAAGAATTTGTCTCCTCCGCCATATTTGCTAGTGTTACAGATGTGTCCAAAACAGTGTTGGAAGCGTCACTTACCTCACGGATTAGGCCGGATATATTCGTTGCCATTTCGTTGAAATGCTGACCCAATTGGTTGAACTCATCCTTTGAGCTAATTGATATGTTTACTGTCAAATCCCCATGGGCAAGACGATCAAAGGCTGCCAGTAACTTCTTTATATTACGTGATATCGGAATACTAAAGAGAATCGCTGCTGCGACAGCTACAATCAGGGTTATCAAGAATACATTACTAATAGTATTTCTAATTGTACGGGTATCCTTACTTAACTCAGAATAATTCATGGAAGAAACAACTTTCCAGCCTGTAAGTTCACTGGTGCTATAGCTTGAAAATTTATTATCTCCTTTATATACGTAGGAGGAGAAGCCCTCGGAATTAGTTGACATATCCTCCCAACTAGATAACTTTGTAGCTTCATCCGTACCAATTAAGGTTTGATCAGGGTGTGCAATCATTTGTCCACTTGCATCCGTTATAAAAATATATCCGCCATCCCCAATTGTAATTTCAGATAAGGAGGCTGAATAAGTGGCCAGATCGATATCCATACCTGCAACACCAATGCTCTTATTGTCCTTTTGAACGGATGCTACGATAGATATTACCAAATTATTCGTACCAGCGTCGATATAAGGATCCGTTATAATGATTTCCCCAGGATGATTCATCGCTTGAATATACCAATCCCTAGTCTTGTGGTTAAAATCAGCAGGTAGATCTAATTTTGGATCTGTATAAAACATCCCCGTTTCAGTACCTACATAAATATTAATGATAGAAGCATCTGTTTTTTTCATATTGGCAATTAAACCTTTTGCAAATTCAAAATATGTAGCATTATCTGCTTCGACAACATTTGTATCATTTGATAGTATTTTCATTATGTTTGACATTGCAGCAAAGTAATTATCTAAGCCGCGTGCTATCTCATGCGTTGTTTGTTTGGTAGTAGTCTCAAGCTTTCTCTCTAATACATTCAATGAAATTAGGTAGGAGCTTATCCCTGAAATAAGGAGAGGAACTGAACTAATAACAATCAGCATGGTAATAATTTTTGCCTTTAAGGTAGTGAATTTTTGTAAATATTTCATCATTCGATGATCAACCCTCCTAAAGTATAGTGTAAATCCCACAGTATACTAAAAAAGTATCAAAGTCAACATATTTCAACATATTTTGATACCAAGAGAAGAACCGGCTCAGACATACCGTCTCCACAATTCGAGCAGCCATTATTGATGACGAAAATAAGCTGAATACAGAGATTAAGAAACCGGAATCTATCTACGTGAGGGCAATGGCTCAGTAGGCACGTTAAATCATATAGGTATGGTTGTTTAAACTTTAATTTTCATCATAGAAAGTCTGCCCTAAGTATTGTATAATAATAGATACGATTACATAGGAGGTAAAGTTATTTATGGAGGAAAAAGCAACAGGTAAGAGAAAATTAGTAAAATGTCAGGTATGTGGAGAAATTTTTGATGCAGAGCTGGAACGTTGTCCCGTTTGTGGTGTGGGAAGCGAGTTCTTTGTTTCATACGAGGAGCCGATAACCACATTTCATAAGAATACCGATGAGGTAATGGTCATCCTTGGAAATGGAGCTGCAGGTATTAGCGCGGCACAGGCAATTAGGGAAAGAAATGAGACCTGTTCTATATATATGATTTCCAAGGAAGCGGAGTATAGCTATAATCGCCCCATGCTAACGAAGTCTCTTAGTACCTTATTAAATGCAGATGAGATAGCCATTCATGAAAAATCCTGGTATAGGGATAATAATATTACCAATATTCTGGATACTGAAGTTACTGCCTTGGACGTGGACCAGCAAATTGTGACACTCTCAGAAGGAACTCTATTAAAATATGATAAATGTATTTATGCCTTAGGAGCGGAATGCTTCATCCCACCGTTCGCTGGTGGTAATAAACCTCAAGTAATTGCCATACGTCATTTCTCAGATGTGAAAAGGATTAGGGAACTTTTCCCCCAGGTAAAACACACAGTAGTCATTGGTGGTGGTGTTCTAGGACTAGAAGCAGGTTGGGAAATGAGTAAATCCTCCAAGGTGGCCGTCATTGAAGTGGCTGATAAGCTGATGGGAAGGCAGCTGGATGATGAAGCAGGTCAATTGATGGGAGAGATTATCAAGAGTCTTGGAATTGAATTTCGAATCAATGCAAAGATAACTGAAATCACAGGAGAGGATAAGGTGACTGGGGTGCAACTGGAGAATGAGGAATTCTTCCCGGCAGACCTGGTAATCGTATCCTGTGGTGTAAGAGCCAATACTTCTTTAGCCAAAGCTGCTGGTATTGCCATAGAAAGAGCAGTGATAGTCAATGAAAGAATGGAGACAAATAAGAAGAATGTATATGCCTGTGGTGATTGTGCAGAATATCAAGGAATGAATTATGCTATTTGGCCCGAAGCATTAGAAATGGGCAAGATTGCCGGAGCCAATGCAGCAGGGGAAGCCGTTGCTTACGAACAGGTACCGGCAGCCTTAACTTTTGAGGGGATGAACACATCTCTCTTTGCAGCCGGAGATAATGGAAAGAACCCAAATAAAGTTTATGAAACCATTGAATATAAGGATGAAGAGAAAAAGAAATATGAGAAGTATTATTTTAATCAGGACTGTCT
>JAEZKL010000115.1 GCA_023415475.1 Bacillota bacterium
GTAATTCTGAGATTAAATGAATGATCATATACAAGTTAGTATGTTTTCGTTACAAGCTTCCTCTTACTTCCTGCCAGTCAACCAGAAGATTATAACGTTGTGTTTTAAAACGAAGTACACAATAATTTGGATCCTCCGGACCGCTAAAATGGTTCGACAAACCATCATACCACATTTCTTTTTTAATATCCGGCTCGGTACAGATCTCAATCGTACCGACTAACGTGATGTTATAATCTGCTGCATTAAAACAAATGCTGGCTTGGTTACTTCGTTTTATTCGATCAGTTCTTGTTCCTCCAAGACCGGTACAGAAGGTAATCCAATGAATACCATCCGCCTTAGAGGCAGTAATGGTTGATGCGGTTGGATAGCCATCCAAATCAATCAATGCTAATACACAATAAGAAGCCACTCCGGTATTCTGCTGAATGATTTCTCCCGCTCTTTGTATGATTTCTTGATTCATGTTCCCACTCCTTAGCAAATATAATAATATATTTCGGGATTGCTAATCAGTTCAGTAAAGTAATACGATTCTGTCATAAACTGGTTTTCACTCTTCCGATATGATAAGCATATCAATAGCAACATGACAATAGTATGTCATGTACAAAATCATAATTATTAATCACTATTGACCTGTAGCTACTACAGGGTACTACAATAATATTGTAGTTTTACATGAATATCTGTTTATAGATCTATGAATAGTTGTATATAAAAAAAATATAATCTATAATATCAATATAAAATATCTACAATAATATTAATATGGGAGAATTTAAATGGAGCTACGGGTATTAAAGTACTTTTTAGTCGTTGCACATGAAGAAAATATTACAAGAGCTACCAAGACCTTACATATCACTCAACCAACCCTATCGCGTCAATTGAAGGAGTTGGATCTGAAACATATTCCATGCATGCTCTGGCAAAGAATATGAAACAATTTATCGAAGAATACCCTCGAATAAAATATAACCTGCATAGTGGTAATGCTGATGATATAAAGGAAAAAATTAATAAAGGGTTGATTGATGTTGGCTTATTGGTGGAACCGGTAAATATTGAAAAATATGATTATGTTCGTCTTCCTAAGAAAGAGTAGTTACTGTGATAGGCAATTGGCATTATGGTAGGCTTCAATGGTACATAGTACCTTCTTATGATGAGCAGATTAATTCATTGCGATAGGAGATTAGGTGTGAAAATTGAAAAAACAACGTTTCGATTAAGTATATTCTATATTGCAATATTCATTGGAATGGCAAGTATTAGTCCATTTTTAATACTATTCTATCAGCAAAAGGGGTTGACCTTTGCTCAAATAGGAATTGCCAGTGCAGCATACTCCATCGCGGGAGTATTTACTCAGCCATTTTGGGGATTTATCACGGATAAGTACCTTAATAAAAGATTAACCTTAGTTATGCTAAGTGTATTCTGCTCATTAATTATATATAGCTTTCTAGTGGTAAACAGCGTCTATTCTGTTATATTAGCTGTAAGTCTATTGGCTGTCTTTCAAAGCTCAATTTATCCTATTTCGGATGCCTATAGCTATGAGATCATCGAACATGACCCCCGGATACAGTTTGGAAGAATACGATTGATGGGTAATATAGGTTATGCGATAGGTGCATTACTTCTTGGACTGATTATCCAGAATTATGGCTTAAGAATTTCCTATTTCATCTTTTCCGTTGTGATGATAATTGGATGTTTTATGATTGCTAAGGTAAAGTTTAACTATAAACACTCCACGGAAAAAATTAATTTACAGGATGGTTAAATTATTTCGAGATAAGAGGTTTATGATTTTAATGATTTCAGCTATGGTTTGTAACATAGCAATAGGCGGTAATGTAAGCTATCTTGCAATATTAATCCAAAGGACCGGAGGAAATACCGGTAATCTGGGATTTGTTTGGTTCCTCATAGCACTGAGTGCAATACCGGTTTTATATTATGGAAAGAGATTACTTACGATATTTGATAAGCTTAATATCTATCTGATCGGTATCATGTTTTATGCACTGCGCTTTTTCCTGGACACAATATTTACTTCCTATGATTTCATAATAATTATTCAATTACTGGAAAGTGTTTCCTATCCCTTAGTTTTATTAGGAGCCTTGGAATATTTGAATAAGATAACGCCGGATAAAGTCAAAACCACATCTATGACCTTTTACACAGCTACCTATGGAGTGGGTGGATTTATCGGGAACATATTAGGCGGAATGCTTCTGGAGAAGGCTGATATATTCTTGTTATACAGAGTTTTTGCCATCGTTTCGGTGATAGGATGTATCGTTGTTCTCATATTAAAGAGAACAGATAAAATGATTAGAGTCGATCAGATAGAACTTACTGTTCCATAGAAGATACTTAAAATACATAAAAAAACGAAGAGAACGAGGTTCATATCTCTGTTCCAATAAGTAAAGGTGATAGTCAATGAAAATACAATATATTTCATTGACTATTTTTTTAATGACTTTTTCTTAAGAACTTCTTAATAGATCGGGCTTCATTCTTAATACCCCCCTAATAACATTTTATATATAATGAAGACATTAAGTAATGCTTATATTGAAGATTGTTATATGTATTGGTATGAATTCAAAAAGCGGAGCAATCTAAAATATAATAAAAAATTTTAATGGATAGGAAGTGATAGAAGATGAACATAGTTCTGATAATAGCTGCTTTAATTGGGCTTATGTTACTAGGTTATTTATTCTATATTTTATTTAAGGGTGAGAATTTATGAGTATGATTTGGTTACAAAATATTATCCTTCTCATTTTACTTATTGGAATTTCAATACCTTTGGGAAACTATACTTATAAGGTTATGACAGGTCAAAAGGTATTTATGACACGTATTCTATCTCCTGTTGAAAAGGGGATATACCGAATGCTGGGTATTACGGATGATAACGAAATGAGCGCTAAAAAATATACCGTAAGTGTTCTGGTGTTTTCTGGAGTTGGCTTGGTAGTATTATTTTTAATGTTAATACTACAGGGATTGCTGCCATTTAATCCGGAAAATATGAAGCCGGTCAAATGGGATTTGGCATTTAATACTGCTGCGAGCTTTATATCAAATACAAACTGGCAGGCATATTCCGGAGAAGCAACCTTATCTTATTTTACACAATCTGTCGGATTAACCGTGCAAAACTTCATTTCAGCGGGAGTAGGTAATGCAGTACTATTTGCCCTAATAAGAGGCTTTACCTCGAAAAACAAAAAAACAATCGGTTGTTTCTGGCATGACTTGACACGTTCGATACTATATGTTTTACTTCCGCTGTCATTTATTGTAGCAATTGTACTGGTATCTCAAGGAGTGGTTCAGTCGTTATCCGGTTATATCAATATTACTACTCTGGAAAATGGAGTATCACAGACAATTCCATTAGGACCGGCAGCCAGCCAGATAGCGATAAAACAATTAGGTACCAATGGTGGAGGCTTCTTTGGTATGAATTCAGCGTATCCTCTGGAGAATCCGACATCATTATCGAATATACTACAGATCCTTTCGATCGTGCTTATTCCTGCTTCCTTATGTGTTTCCTTTGGTAAGGCAGTTAAGGATACGAAACAAGGAAGAACCATATTATTGGCAATGCTGATCTTGTTTATAGCTGCCCTTGCCATTGTTACTGTCAGTGAAAAATACGGAGCTGTTTCTTATGAGGGAGTGATTGGAACTGGTAATATGGAAGGGAAAGAAGTCGTACATGGGATCGGAGGCTCTGCGCTATGGGGAACTGCAACCACAGCCGCTTCCAATGGATCAGTGAATTCCATGCATGACAGCTTCACACCGATTGGCGGCATGATAATGATGTTTTTGATGCAGTTGGGTGAAATTGTATTTGGTGGAGTAGGTAGCGGACTATACGGCATGATCGCGTTTATCGTTCTTACTGTTTTTATCGCCGGATTAATGGTTGGACGTACACCGGAGTATCTTGGAAAGAAAATTGAACCATATGATATGAAGATGGTATGTTTGATTATATTAGCACCGCCACTTCTAACACTTTTAGGCACCGCGGTTGCGGTTATGCATCCACAGGTTACAACCTGGTTAACTAATTCAGGCGCACATGGATTTTCAGAGGTTCTCTATTCCTTCTCGTCATTAGCCAATAATAATGGAAGTGCATTTGGCGGATATAATGCAAATACTGTGTTTACGAATGTCGTTGGAGGAGTAATCATGTTGGTGGTTCGATTTATACCAATGGTAGCTGCGATCGCTCTTGCCGGTAACCTGGCTAATAAAAAGACAGTTACTGCTTCAGAAGGTACTCTTTCAACAAGCAATACTATGTTTGTTGGATTATTAATATCGATAATACTAATTATAGGTGCATTAAGCTTTTTACCTGCTTTGGCACTTGGTCCGATTGCAGACTATTTTACAACATTGAAATAAGGTGGTCATATGAATAAAAAAAATAAAAATGAAATATGGATTGATGCAATAAAGCAATCATTTGTAAAGCTATCACCAAGGATTCAATTAAAAAATCCTGTTATGTTTGTTGTTTATATTGGAGCTATTATGACAACAAGCTTGTATATTTTAATCTTTTTTGGGATTAAGGATGAGAATGCCGGTTATACACTTACAATCGCATTAATATTATGGTTTACTGTTCTGTTTGCGAATTTTGCAGAAGCAATAGCAGAAGGACGAGGCCGTGCACAGGCAAATTCATTACGCAGTGCGCGAAAAGATGTGAAAGCTAAGAAATTAGAATCACAAGATAATCATGATGATTTTACTGAAGTATTATCAAATAAGCTGAAGCGTGGAGATATTTTTTATGTTACAGCCGGAGACCAGATTCCCATGGATGGTGAAGTGATTGATGGTGTTGCTTCTGTAGATGAAAGTGCTATTACAGGGGAATCAGCACCGGTTATTCGCGAGTCTGGCGGCGATCGTAGTGCTGTGACCGGTGGGACTACCGTGATCTCTGATTGGCTTGTGGTAAAAGTAACAGCAGAGGCAGGAGAAAGCTTTCTCGATAAGATGATAGCAATGGTCGAAGGTGCTTCCAGAAAGAAGACACCAAATGAAATCGCACTTCAGATTCTATTGGTGACATTAACAATTATATTTCTTGTGGTAACTGCAACCCTATTACCTTTCTCTGATTTTTCCAGTCGGCAGGCAGGCATTGGTAAAGCAATCTCTATCACAAACATTATAGCCTTACTTGTTTGCTTAGCACCTACTACCATCGGTGCCTTGCTATCCTCCATAGGAATTGCCGGTATGAGTCGGCTTAATCAGGCAAATGTTCTTGCGATGAGTGGTCGTGCAATCGAAGCAGCCGGAGATGTAGATGTACTTTTATTAGATAAAACAGGAACAATCACTCTTGGTAACCGTCAGGCAAGTGAGTTTATTCCTGTTAAAGGGGTAAAGGAACAGGAACTTGCAGATGCGGCACAGCTATCATCGATTGCAGACGAAACAGCAGAAGGACGAAGCATTGTTGTATTGGCAAAAGAAAAATTTGGTATTCGGGGGCGGGAGTTAACTAAGTTGAATGCAACATTCATAGAATTTTCCGCCAAAACCAGAATCAGTGGTGTGGATTTTCAAGGAAATGAGATAAGAAAAGGTGCAGCGGATGCCATTAAAAATTATGTACTTCAAAAAGGCGGAGTGTACCCTGAGGAATGCACTGAAATCGTAAAAATGGTTGCATCTAAAGGTGGCACACCGTTAGTGGTTGCGGCAAACTCAAAGATATTAGGTGTCATTTATCTTAAGGATATCGTAAAAAACGGTGTGAAAGAACGTTTTGATGATTTAAGAAAGATGGGTATTAAGACTATCATGATTACCGGTGATAATCCAATGACAGCTGCAGCAATTGCAGCCGAAGCCGGTGTTGATGATTTTTTGGCAGAAGCTACACCGGAAGCAAAATTAGCTTTGATTCGTGATTACCAATCCAAGGGACATATGGTTGCTATGACCGGAGACGGTACGAACGATGCTCCTGCATTAGCTCAGGCAGATGTTGCAGTAGCAATGAATTCTGGTACACAAGCGGCTAAAGAAGCTGGAAATATGGTGGATCTGGATTCCAGTCCAACTAAGCTGATCGATATTGTACAAATTGGAAAACAACTATTAATGACCAGAGGAGCATTAACGACTTTTAGTGTGGCAAATGATGTGGCAAAATATTTTGCTATCATTCCGGTATTGTTTTTTGGGATTTTCCCTGAATTGGCAGCACTTAATTTTTTGGGTCTGACCAGCAGTAGGAGTGCCATTTTATCTGCCATTATTTACAATGCACTAATTATCGTTGCACTAATACCGCTTGCATTAAAGGGTGTAAAATACCATGAGCTTCCGGCAGGAAGATTGCTTTCCAGAAATCTTCTCGTATACGGGCTCGGTGGCATTATTGTACCGTTTATAGCAATTAAATTAATTGATATGATTCTGACCATATGTGGTCTTGTGTGAGGGGTGCTGATATGAAAAAAATCATAAATGAATTTCGACCTGCTATTATTTTACTTTTGATATTTGCGATATTGTGCGGTGTGGTATATACTGGAATAATAACCGGAATAGCCCAAGTGTTTTTTCATAACAAGGCAAATGCAAGTATTATTACAATTACGATTGCCGACGGATCTGAGGTTAAAATTGGTTCGGAATTGATTGCTCAAGAGTTCACAAGAGCAGAGTACCTGATTGGTAGACCGTCAGGTACCTCCAATTTGTCTTCAACGAGTAAAGAACTGCAACAAAAAGTGAATGAAAGAATTAAGTGGTGGCATAATTTTGACCCGAAGAATACAGCAGATATACCTACTGATCTTATCTATGCTTCGGGTAGCGGAGTTGATCCCAATATATCGGTAGATGCAGCGCAATACCAAGTCAAAAGAATAGCTGAAGTACGTAATATCAGCGAAGAGAAGGTCAAGGATATTATTGCACAATATACCACCGGCAGATTTCTTGGTATTTTTGGCGAGCCGGCTGTAAATGTTCTTAAGGTAAATCTTGCTTTGGATGGAAAAATGTAAATGATTGAGGTGATATTTGATGGATGAGTTTCAGGATCATCGTCCTAATCCTGACTTGTTGTTAAAAAGCATATCAACAGACAACCGGATTCGCGGAAAGTTAAAGGTATTCCTTGGCTATGCTGCAGGAGTAGGAAAGACCTACGCTATGTTAAATGAAGCACAAGAACAGCTTAAAAACGGAGTTAATGTTGTAGTCGGGTATGTAGAACCGCATACCCGACCGGAGACACTTCAGCAATTAGGAGGCTTACCTTTAATTCCTCCAATTACAATCGAGTATAAAGGAATACAACTGAAAGAATTTGATTTGGAAGAGGCCTTAAGAAGAAAACCGGATATCATTTTAGTTGACGAACTCGCTCACACCAATGCCGTAGGTGTTCGGAATCGTAAACGATACCAGGATATTGAAGAACTATTGAATGCCGGAATCGATGTGTATACCACAGTGAATGTTCAACATATTGAGAGTCTGAATGATGTTGTGGAAAACATCACAAAAATATCTGTTAAGGAAACGATTCCTGATTATGTTTTTGATCATGCTGATTTGGTTAGATTAATTGATATAGCACCGGAAGAATTGTTACGAAGATTTACGGAGGGTAAAATATATCGACCGGAGCGTGTAGTAACAGCGGTTCAGAATTTCTTTACAAAGGAAAATTTGCGTCTTTTACGAGAGATGGCTTTAAGAAAAGTGGCTGAACGAATAAGCAATGAAAATCAAAAGGATTATAGCCAAACCATAAACCAACGGTTTCTAGTATGTATCAGCCCTTCTCCATCTTCGGCGAGATGCATCCGATGGACAGCTAGAACCGCGGAAGTATTTCATGCTCCTTGGACCGTTCTCTATGTTGAAACACAGGATAATCAGGTTCTGACAGAAGAACAACAGAAGAATCTCAGAATTAATATGGATCTCGCTACAAGGCTGGGAGCACAAATTGTTACATTGAACGGAATAGACGTGGCTTCGACTATTGTTGAATATGCCAAGCTTTCCGGTATAACCAATATTGTTATCGGTAAAAGCAGAAAGACGAAGAACTTAAAGAGCCTGTTTCAGACGGATTTAGAGGATTTCCTGATAATAAGTCTTAAGAATACAGAAATATATATCATTCCCGATAATGATTCAACGCAAGTATATAAGAAGCCAAAGCAGTTTAAATGGAGAGAAAATTTCTATTTTTCATGGGGAGACACATTAAAAAGTGTTGCTTTACTGCTTCTAGCTACATTATTATGTTTACTTTTGCGAAAGCTTAATATAGGTGATCAAAATATCATTATGGTATTCATTCTGTCAGTAATCATGATATCAAGGTTCACATCAGGATATACTTACGGAATTATTTCCTCCATTCTTAGCGTATTAACCTTTAATTTCTTTTTTGTAAAACCATATTATACATTTACTGCGATTCAACCTGGATATCCGATCACATTTCTCATTATGCTGCTGGTAGCATTGCTTACCGGTACGATGGTGGTTCGAATTAAGACTCAAGCTAAAATCGCGGTAAACAGAGAAAGAAAAACAGAGCTATTATATGAAATTAACAAGATGCTTCTTGTAACCAGAGGCTTGGAAAACATTATTAACCTAACCAATGATTATATCACCTCCATATACGAAAGGAGTGTAATTTTTTATCCGGAAGATCCGCTAAACGGTAGAAAAGGATATTTTAAGCAGACGATCAATGATACGAATTCTGCTTCATTACAAGCTCCGGATGAGGAGGCAGTAGCTCATTGGGTATTCGTAAATAAAAAACGGGCAGGAGCAGGAACGGATACACTGATGGGAGCAAATGGGTTCTATATGCCAATCTTATCGCAAGGAAACGTACTTGGTGTTCTTGGTATATCGTGCACGAATGATAAAAAGCTGAACCACGATAATCGGGCGTTCCTAAGGATGATTACTTCTCTTGTGGCTATGGCACTAGAAAGACAGCGATTATCGGATGAACAGCGGCATATCATTATTGAGACAGAAAAAGAAGTTATGCGGAGCAATCTTTTAAGAGCAATCTCGCATGATTTAAGAACCCCGCTTACTGCTATATCAGGAGCTACCTCAGCAGTGTTAGAGAACAAACATACGATGGATGAGTCAACCCATGATAAATTATTGCTAGATATTAAAGAAGATTCACAATGGTTGATTCGTATGGTAGAAAATCTTTTATCCATAACTCGTTTAAATGAAACAGCCGCGAATGTATCAAAAATCCCCCAGGCAGTGGAGGAAGTTGTTTCTGAGTCATTAACGAGAGTCAGAAATAAGTATCAAGGCTATAAAGTTGCGGTAAGAGTTCCGGATGAATTACTGTTAGTTCCTATGGATGCTACTTTAATTGAGCAGGTTATTATTAATCTGCTTGAAAATGCGTTTAAACATTCAGCTAAGGAGTCTTTGATTGAACTAACGGTTACAAAAGATGATGAAAATGCTATTTTCGAAGTTAGTGATAATGGAAAGGGTATTGCTCCGGATGAGCTTCCGACATTATTTGATGGCTACTCCTCCGGAAAAAACAAGAATCCTGACTCATCGCGTGGAATGGGAATAGGCCTATCAATTTGCCGATCCATCATACAAGCACATGGGGGAAAAATTGAAGCTGAGAATAAAATAGGCGGTGGTGCAAATTTTCGTTTTACATTACCGATAAAAGGAAGTGAAATTATTGAATAATAAACAACTTATTTTGATCGTTGAAGATGAGAAAGGCATAAGTAACTTTATGTCCTCCATTCTTATATCCAATGATTATCAAGTCTTAAAGTGTACAACTGGGACAGATGCAATTTCACAGGCAGCGAGCCGAGGACCGGATTTGATATTACTTGATCTGGGTCTACCTGACATGGATGGTCTGGAGGTGTTAAAAAGAATTCGTGAGTGGACTCAGGTTCCGATCATCGTTGTAACCGCACGTGGCAACGAAACTGAAAAAGTGAAGGCACTTGATTTGGGAGCAGATGATTATGTTACTAAACCGTTTGGAACCTTAGAGCTTTTAGCGCGAATTAGAACAGCCATCAGACACAAACAAAAAGGCTATAATCCTCTGGAAACAGATAAAATCTGTATTGGTGATCTCGTACTGGATATAGAAAAGCGAAGAGTAACAATGAAGAGTGAAATAATCCATTTAACACCAATCGAGTATAAAATACTCGTTCTTCTTATGCAACATGCAGGAAAAGTATTGACCTTAGACTATATCAGTAAGGAGATATGGGGCCCTTATACAAATGAACATAATGCATTACGAGTGAATATGGCAAATATCCGACGAAAAATAGAGACCAATCCTGCGGAACCAAAGTATATTCATACTGAAGTTGGAGTGGGTTATCGGATAATTGATGAGGTTTAAGAAACATTTAACACTAAATATAAGTTTATAGAAGGAGATAATTATGAAAAGATTGATTACAGAGGCTCTGCGAAATCAGTTTGACTCCACTTTTCACATGGCGCGTGTTCTTGTAAAAGTATGCCCAGAGAAAATCTGGGCTACATCCTATAACGAGGTGCCCTTTTGGCAGCAGGTTTTTCACTATGTGTATTATATTGATTTCTGGATGCGTGAAAAATACGATGACAGTGAGTGGCGTACAATGATTTTTGATGATGTCTATACCACTGACTTGTATGCAGAAAGCTATGAAGGCTTATTTATTCAAAAAGAAAAGATGCTCGAGTATCTTGATGCAATTCAGACGAAAACCACTCATATTTTTGATAATCTGAATGATGAAAAATTGAGTGTTTCGGTTTTTGACAATAATCCGCAATATACATATACGGACGTAATTCTTGGGCAAATAAGGCATATCATGTATAACATTGGCTACCTTAATGGTATATTACGAGAGTTGGGGCTGCCGGAGTCAGACTGGTATGCTTATAATGAGCCGGAAGGCTCTTAAGCTAGCATGTAGAAGCAAACCCCAAAAAGTTACGGCTTCAATCATATTTGGCGTAAAATAGAAGAGCATAAACAATAGTGGAATCAGAAAAATTATAAATTAAACAAACATATTTGATTTATGAGGGATGATAAACATGAGTGATCTTAAAGTAGCTTTGTTGCAGATCCTGCCTGAAGAAACACTTGAGGGCAATCTGCAAAAGGGATTGGAATATTGCAGAAAAGCAAAAGATATGGGTGCTGACATTGCACTATTTCCAGAGATGTGGAGTGTTGGTTACAATATTTTGGAGAATATCGATGAACTGAAAGCAAGTGCTGTAGCTGTTGATAGTACATTTGTAAATTCATTTGCTGATATGGCTAGTACACTTAATATGGCTATTGGAATCACTTTTCTTGAAAAGTATGAACCATTACCTAGGAACACGCTCTGCTTATTTGACCGTTTTGGCAGGAATGTACTTACATATGCAAAGGTGCACACCTGTGATTTTGGCGACGAATGCAGATTAACAGCAGGAGATGATTTTAACGTCACTGATTTAGATACCGCAGAAGGTAATGTGAAAATTGGTGCAATGATTTGCTATGACAGAGAATTCCCGGAAAGCGCAAGAATTCTTATGCTAAAAGGTGCAGAAATAATTTTAGTACCAAATGCTTGCCCTATGGAGATAAATCGCCTGTCTCAGTTAAGAGCAAGAGCATATGAAAATATGGTGGGTATTGCAACCGTCAATTATCCAAAAGGTAAGCCTGACTGCAATGGCCATTCCTCTGCGTTTGACGGTATTGCATACAGCCCGAATCAAATGGGATCAAGAGATACGCTTATTATTGAAGCTGGTGAACGAGAGGGTATTTATTTAGCTGACTTTGATATTGATGAAATCAGAGAGTATAGAAGACGTGAAGTACATGGCAATTCCTATCGCCATCCACAGAAATATAGCTTGCTTGTTTCAGAAAGAATTGATGATCCATTTATCAGAAATGACTACAGAAGGTAGAAGAATTAAAGTGTATATAAAAATGTAGTTTTGAATAAAAACTTAGTGATACGAAGACTTAAGTGATGAGAAGAGGATATAATATGAGGGATCATTCATTATAGGATCCGATGCTAGTATGACTGTGATTTATCATGGAGGTTTTATGGGATTTAGGTATAGAAAAAGTATTAATTTAGGCGGAGGCTTCCGTGTTAATATCAGTAAGTCGGGTATAGGATATAGTTGGGGTGTTAAAGGTGCCAGGATAACAAAAACTTCAAGAGGAACAACAAGACATACATTATCAATACCCGGAACAGGAATTTCTTATGTAAATGAAACAGGAAAAAGCAGAAATCGGAATAAAGTTAATCATGGTTCCTATAACAATCCCAATAATAAGCGTAATGATGTTATACCAGCAGAAAATATGGAAATTGTGGATGTAAGTAAATATCAACCTGTCGAATATTAAGAATTGCTTGATCGTTTTAAGAAAGTACAAAATCTAAATTTGCTTAGTACGCTTCTCATAATTACTTTTCTACTTTCTGCAGTGCCTATATTTATTCTAACCGGTATTGTTGGCGTTATATTAAAAATATATACTCATACTAAGTTGACAATTCCGATGGAATATGATTTTGATGAAGGCTCAAAGAATGCATATGAGCAATTAAATTCTATTTGGATGAGTATGAATACCAACAAGAAATTCTGGCAAATAATAACAGCTGCTCAGATTCAGGATTCTAAAGCTCATGGTGGCGCCAAGACCAGTGTAACCCGTATTCCTTCTAAGGCGATAAATAAAGTGCCATATTTCTTGAAAACAAATATTAAACCATTTGGACTTCAGCTGAAGAAAAAGCAGCTTTTTTTTCTGCCGGATAAACTTCTTATCATAGATGGACGAAAGGTTGGAGCGTTAAACTATTCGGATATAAATCTAAACCTCGGAAAGACAAATTTTATCGAAAGTGAATCAGTTCCAGCTGACGCAAAAGTAGTTAGACAAACCTGGTTAAAGGTAAACAAAGATGGATCACCGGATAGGAGATACAAGGGTAATAAACAAGTCCCGGTTTGTGAATATGGTGAAGTAATTATTCAATCAGGAAATTCATTGTATGTTGAGATTATGTGTTCGAATTCTCAGACGATCGATACGATGCGTACCTATGCAGCAAACGTATTAAAAACGTCTTAGTTTGAGAGCATTTTAATTACAACTTATGGACGAAAACAGAAGATAAGAGAAGACATTTATCTAGAGAAATTTTTAAACTATATTCTGGAATCATACAAAATGGGGGAAGTTTATGATTGGAATATGTCCTAAATGTGGAGATTATGAATGGAATAAGCAAATAGCAGAGAATAAGAAATATATCATATGTCAGCAATGTGGTAATCAATGGAAATTTAACGCGATGCCTCTTTTTATACTGACCGGTTGCAGTGGTGTAGGGAAAACCACAACAGCCCAGGAATTAATTCAGCGTGATACGAAGTTCATTGTTATGGACGCAGATTTCTTATACAATATCATGCCTCATGATACAGATGAAGATCACAAAAAATGGGTGGAACAGATAATGTCATTATCAAAAAATATAATGCAAGGTGGAAAGCCATTATTATGGACAATTGCAGGTGCTTTAGATTATTTTGAAAATTCATACAATCGCAGATTTTTCACAGAATTATATTTCTTAGCGTTAGTATGTAATTCCGAAGATTTAGAGAAAAGAATGCGTGAAGGAAGACATATAACTGATTCAAACTGGATCAATAGCTCAATTGATTATAATCGTTGGTTTATTGAAAATGGTTCCTTGTCTGGTCAAAGAATTGATACATATGATATTACAGGAAAAAGTGTTTCTGAGGTTGCTGATTATGTAACACAATGGGTTGAAGCAAGACTCTAATTAACAGGATACATTTAAACAATCAAATTATAGAAAATTATAGCATAATCATATTTTAACATTTTATTGAGATAAATATCATTGATGCAAGAAATAAGTGTCTATGTGCCAAATCGTTTATAAATGGTACATACGTAAAGAGTTACTTGTATAACCCCTTATCTCAATCAAGTTATAGAAAATTATAATATAACCAATATATCTTTATCAATCCCTTAATTTACAGTAGTTCTAAATATTATATAAGGTTAAAGAAAATTAAAATAAAAATAGAAATATTGATGCATATTTATTAAGATCAAAGATTAACAACTTTGATCTTTTTGTGCGACAGGCAGTTGCACCAGTCCTAACTTCGGTTAGGACTATTTTGCGTATTACGAATAGCGATTACGATGCGAAAGCAAACACGAATCAAGAGTTCTGAAAGCAAGATTTTCTCTGGAGTGAAAGTCTCCACCCGTGAGCACTGGTGCAAATCGGGAAGTCTAATCTAAGGCATTATCGTAATGTGGTGTCTGAAGGAGATGCAGAAAGTCGGGAGAAGTAAAGTAATAAGTCATTGCTTTGTTAAACCGAGTTTGTTAAATCAAAGCGTACTTTAAACAGAAAAAAGCAAATATTATTTTTGTATTTACATAAATTTACATAATATTAGATTTGTATAGTGTATTATTTAATTAGGCGTTTGTCAAATTGACAATGTGTCCGAATACGATACGGTAAGCCGTGAGCGCACCGGATTAAAAAAGGAGGATTATCATTTATGGTAAAACGATTTAACAAAATGTTCGCGTTCCTCTTGTGCCTAGTAATGGTGGTGCTGTTAATGCCTGCCAGCTTTGCCACAGCCACTGGCAATAACGGTGGCAACCTCGAGAGCGCAGAAGCATTTGATGGCAACCTCGAGAACGCAGAGGTACTTGATGGCGACCTCAGTTCTACAACATTTAAGAGTTTGCTGACGAATGAAACATCGACGCCATCCGCCACCATTTTCGGAACTCCCGAACTCGGGTCAGACGACCCACTATGGGCCCAGACAAAGGAGTATCTCATCAACAAAAGCACGGTGCCCGGCGATACCAGACCCCATGCCACGGGCACAGTCAGGATCCTATGGGACTACAACTACTTGTATGCCCGAGTGGTTGTGGAGGACAGTAATCTATATCTGGGACCCGGCGGAGATCACCAGTACGACAGCCTTGAGTTTTATGTCGGAACCGGAACCAGAGGCGCGAACCAATGGCGCGTCAGTGCGACGGGCGTGTTCTCAGGGCAGTCTGATCCAGGCAGAGCTGCGTGGACCAAGATCACAGATACAGGATATATCGTGGAGATGAGAATACCCAAAAGAACCTTGACCATGCAGGAAGGCATGTTTACCTTTGAGGTTTATATCAATAACTCGACGGAAAAGGGCGGTGACCGCTATGAAGTCGTTTCCTGTTTCGGAGATCCGGATGCGGCTTATAACAGCGATACTACATATAGAAACAGCCTGAATCTCTCTTCAGCCTATGAAGTGGACACCAGATTCTCAATCACCGCTTTGGCGGGACCGGGCGGCCGAATAACGCCGAACGCACCCGGCGATGTTATGAGAGTAGCTGAAGGCTCAGACAAAGAATTTGAGGTTACCCCCAATTACGGCAAAATCGTGGATACCGTAACGGTAGACGGCGAGAACGCGACTCTATCCGATGGCACTTATACCTTTTCGAATGTTACCGCTAACCATACAATTCAAGTGACATTCAAAAATGATCCGGTCGCGAAACTGCTTCCCTTTATCGTATGGAATGACAATTTCGCCAGAGGCGAGTACACGACGGCTGTCATCATTGACTTGGGCGAGGGGAAGGCAGCGGTAGGATCCACGCTTAATCCGGACTTGTTTACCGTGTCGGCCAGGAACACGACCCTGAACGGCGCCTCGGTGACCTTTGAAGGGATGCGTAAGATCACAAGGGTATATGCCAATGACGAACCGAAGGTACGTGGCTATCTGGGGCCTGTAAGTAATTCACCGGATTATCAGGCCGGACTGGAAAGCGGCCGTTACATCGTAGTTGAGTTTGAGTTTTATACAGAGGGAGGCGGCACTACAACGCTGGATGGCAGCTCGAACTCGACAAAGCAGGTTTACAGCATCGTCCAAAATGGCGAGCTCGTACTGACAGAAGGGAGTCCGCTTAGCTACGTGGTTTTTGAACAGGAAAAAGTTGTGAATCCGATCCTTGACAAGTTTACAACACCCACGGGCAATTCGGTCAATCGTGCGCTCTACCTTCACAAGGATGAAAACGGTGAAGTGTCGCAAGGATTACCGCTGTATGTCTATATCCACGGCATGGGACGCGGCGGTACAAACGCTGCGCAAGACCAAAAAGCGGCCATGAAATCCGCCAACGGCGCGGTTGCTCTGATGAAGAAAATGGAAGAAAATCCCGGCAAATACGCCAGCCATATACTGAATATTTCCTATAATGGCATATCTACTCCCTCCACAGCCAATGTTAAGATGGTTATAGACGAATTGGTTGCCAACGGCGCAGTAGACCCTAACCGTATTTACTTGGCGGGCTTCTCATGGGGCGGTCAGTATACGAACAGCTTAGTTAACGCCTACCCCGGCTTCTTCGCGGCCGCCGCACCCATGTCTCCGGTAAGCGGCTCACCGAATGCAAGCACCAACGAGGCACACAAAGACCTGGCTTATTGGATGTTTATAAATGCTTATAACGTTGGAGGATACCAGACTAACCTCAATAGCTTCATAAGTACCAATATGCCGAAAATGATCAACGCGAGGGCATCGCGCTTTGAGAGCAATGAGGCTCTTACGTGGCCCTATGTTCAATTTGATCAGCCGAATCAGAGGCCGAATCAGAATAACACACCTGCACTGGGTGATCAAGTAGCGCACGAAGTTGAAGCGGCGGTTCTTTACAACCAGATAACTATGGGGACTTGGAGCATAGCTCCTATTGCGCAGTCATCTAACTTGTCGGCTTGGAATAATGACTACACAGACGTCTTTGATTGGATGTTCGCGCAGAAAAAACCGCACGTTCCCAGTGCTCCAGTCGGTTTCAGTGCTACGGCGGGCGTCGGACAGGTCACATTGGGCTGGACTGCTCCGGCTGATGATGGTGGCAGCGCGATCTTGGGCTATAAGGTCTGGTATGGCGACGTGACGCCGGTCACATTAGATGCGGCAGCGACTGAATATACCTTCACGGGTCTGACGATCGGCCAAGGCTACACCTTCAAGATAGTCGCTGTTAACGCGAAGGGCGACAGCGCGGAGATGAGTGCGGCGGCTACACCATCATATGATTTTAAGGGATTCTTACAGCCGATCAATAACCAACTCATATATAATACTGTTAAAGCAGGCAGCGCTATACCGATCAAGTTTTCGCTCACCGGAAATCATGGTTTGGACATCTTCTTTGATGCTACCTATCCCAAAACGATAGATGGAGAATACGATTCAGAAGCGTCTTACGATGATATTGGAACTACAATCGATTTAGCGGGAAAAAGCGGCCTTTCATACGATGCCCTAACGGATCAATATACCTATGTCTGGAAAACGGATAAGTCTTGGGCTGAAAAAAGTAAAACCTTATTGGTAAAATTCAAAGACGGAATTACATACACGGTAAAGTTTATTTTTAAATAAAGCGTTTTTCCTCACGGAGCTCGCCCACGCGGCGGGCTCTATGTTGTTATGAAAACCCCTTCGATATACGTAACCTTGGTAGAAGCATTGAAGAACGTCCTGAGGCTATTGATAATCGTTCGTCAAATAGCCTCAAAACCATCTGAGGCGGTGTAAACGATAAACCATACGTACATTTCTGATTCATGAGATAATATCGTAAAATTTTGATGATTTATATAAAATATATAATGCCTTATTTTTCAAAGGTGTTATTTTAAATGATTAACTTCTGGAAGACCAGACCAGTTAAATATTCAAAAAAACAATTGAGCGAAGCATTAAAATTACGTGATCGATATACATTTCAAGAAATAGCTAACTTAACTGGAATCAATAAAAGAACCTTACTAAGAGCAAGCAAAAAAATACAGATATAGCATGTATTTATTTTTACTCCTATCTGCTCTAATGATATAATTTATGAGCAACATTTTATTTTATTTCAATATCATTTTGTGTTGCATCAGAATTGGCTTTTTTTGCTTCTTCTTTTGATGCTATATTTTGCATTTGAGCTGCACCTGTTAACATAAAGCTTCCTACTGCAACAATAAAATTTCCCAAAACATTAAGCTCATCTGCACTTTTACCCTCTGAAAGTGAAATGGCAAGTGCATTTGCCAGAACCATTAAATCTTTAGGAGATAGATTATCAATCATCTCATTATTCCACCATATTTTAATAATTATTATAATAAAATGTATGATTTCAATTTGTAAATTGTGATAATAATTTTAAATAATAGACAAAAAGCACTGTCAGTCAGAAGTATCGCTGATAGTGCCAATCAATTATGAACTGTATACGGATTAATCGGCAACTTCAGCTGTTCAGTCAGCTTTATCAAAGGTAAAGGATTGCAGGTTGGTATCCGGCTGCATGTAGCTGAACTGCGAAAGTAAGGCCGTTGGCTGAGGTACCATAAAGTTATAGAAAATATCATTAATATATAAATGGATGAATTTATATTCATTCAAGATTACATTACCATGAAGGTCGATTATTGTAATTTCAATTATATGATCGTTATTATCTAAACCAGTTGTTTCGGTATCTAAAATTATATATTGCTCTTTTTTTTCTAGTCAGTGCAAACGACGATAATGCTTCGTTACAGAAATTTGTAACGGAGCTTTTATCTGAATCAAGATATAAATTATTTTTGTGTTATATCTTGATATGTATATAAAAAGTATTTGAAGAAACAATAATATAATAATTTTCAATTATTAAACTGGCGAGGTGAAAAAATGGTAAATGATTATATGGCTCCAAATGAAATGATGCAGTTACATGAAATGCTTAATTTAAAAACAATTAACATGACTTCTTCAAAAATGATGGAGGGCGTTGTCTTTGATCAGGATTTGAAAGCACTGTTGGAGAAGGATGTACAGCAGGATATTCAATCCATTGTAGAGCTTCAAAAATTGTATTCAAAAGCACCTAAAATAAGATAGTAGCTTGTACAATATTAAGCACTACCAATATTAATCACGATTAATGTTGTTCGTTAAAACTGACATCATTTATAAATATAAATAAGGAGGTAAGAACTTGATAAAGGATTATTTGGAGGTCAGAAATTCTGAAGGTATGCCAAAATTAGTTGATACTACAATATCTATGGCTCTTTTATTAAATACCAAAAACAGTGTAAGAAATTGTGCAATCGCATTAACCGAAGCTGCTTCACCTGAAGTAAGAACGGTATTCAGGAATGAATTAAATAAGGCTATCAACATGCATGAAGCTGTTTCGACGCTTATGATTGAAAAGGGTTGGTTTCACCCGGTCAATCTGGAAAAGCAATTTCAGATGGATTTAGAATCCTCACAGACTGCCACTGAGATTGCAAGCATGAACTTATTCCCTGGAGATACAAGCAGATCCGGTTTGTTTGCTACTCTGGATAAATAATTAGGGAGGTCATTTATATGAAGGCAGTAACATTTCAAGGAATTAAAAGAGTTGAGGTTAAGGAGGTACCTGCACCTACAATCCAAAAGCCCGATGATATCATCGTTAAAATAACAAATTCAGCAATCTGTGGTTCGGACCTGCATCTGATTCACGATATGATACCTAACCTTCCACAGGGTTATATTATTGGTCATGAACCGATGGGTATTGTAGAGGAGATTGGTCCTGAGG
>JAEZKL010000117.1 GCA_023415475.1 Bacillota bacterium
AAATTTTTACAGTATTCTTCATAGTATGGCAACCCAGACCCTTCATGTTTATTAAAAGGTGATCAATAATGAGTATAATTCGTAGAGATAAGAATGATTTATTCATGGATTTGGTATCATCGATTAGGCATTGTGATTTATGTCCTAGAATGTGTGACCGCAAGAAGGTGATATCTAGCCATAATGGGAATTTGAATTCAAAAATACTTTTTATTGCAGAGGCTCCTGGAAGAATGGGGGCAGAATGCACTGGTGTCCCATTATATGGTGATCGTACAGGAGAAAATTTTGAGATGCTATTGGCGAATATTGGATGGAAGCGTGAAGATATATTTATAACTAATTCAATCTTATGTAATCCACAGGATGAGAATGGCAATAACTCGCCGCCATCTTTATGTGAAATTCAAAATTGCAGCTATTATCTTGAAATGATTCTTGAGTTAGTAAATCCAGATGTAATCGTTACAATAGGTATAAAAGCATTGGAAGCTCTCAAAAATTTGGCACACCATGACTATATATTAAAAGATAACGTTGCTAAAACGCTTAAATGGAATAATAGAATATTGTTCCCGTTATATCATATGAGTCCTCGAGCAACAATCCATCGTTCTCTTATTCAACAACGTGCTGATTTTATTCAGTTATCTCATATAGTAAATCCACTTAAGGGATTAAAGCTTAATAAGGATACCAATCTCAGAACATATAAAAATGACGAAATAGTGAAGAGCAAGATCGTGGATATGATCGCAGTAATAATGCGAGAGATTGAAACGATAACCTTTTTTAAACTAACTAAGTTGCTGTATTTAATAGATTATAACCACCTTGAGATGCATGGGGCTTCCATGTCAGGGAGTATTTATTTGCGTATGCAGGAAGGCCCTTGGATACCTCATTTAAAGCATGTTGTTCAAGAGTTCGATAACATTCTATTTCATACAAATCATTTAGGGAAAAAACCAGCTTTAGTAAGCAAGAAAAGCGATTATAATATTTCTTTAGATACTGAGGAAATTCGTTTTATTAAACAATATGTATCTAAATACAATAAATTTTCCGAATTTGAGATTAAGACGGCAGTTTATTTAACCAAGCCAATGAAATATATTATTAGGCAAGAAAAGAACAAACGTAACATGCTAAAAACCCCTGTATTGTATAAAGATTCTACAGTTATACAAATGGATCACGTATCAGAATAGGAGGCACCAAATGCTTTTCGAGATTAACGATTCAACTTTAATTAGCGAAATAACTTCGTTCCAGACACTAATAAATACTAAATTCGGTGAACTAAATATGCAGAATGGTATTGAACAACCTTTGGATGATAATGTAATTGACTTTCTTAATAATAGAATAAAGCCTAATGATAAGAACATCACATATGATAAAGGTCAACAACTTGACGATCTTTGGGCATTATTAATTGAGAAGTCAATAAAGTGCTTGCGGTACTTCGATGATCGCGAACCTTTTATGAAGAACGATAAAAAAATGCCTGTTGCATTTGGAATAGATAACCTCAAAAATTATCATAAAAAGTATATTGATTTTGAAAGATTATTGTACGGTGGGGCAAATCATTATAGAGATCATGTTTTCCATGCAATACGCACATGGCTAATTGGTATATTTTGCCTACTAAAAGAACAATTATCTGACGATAATGTTCCGTTAATTAGTAAACTGGATTTAGATGGGGAGACAAATAATAATCTTTTTGGTAGAACAAACTTCTTTGAGAAGATTTCCATCTGGACATTAATTGCATTATGTCATGATCTGGGATATCCATTAGAAAAGTCACAATTAATTCTAGAAAAAACAAATAATATGATGAAAGAATTTATTTCTAATCCTACCTTATGGAATAATTATACATTTTCTGGAGGCCAATCAAATATAAATGAATACATAGTAAAATTTATTAGTACAAAGATCAAAAGGCTTGAAGAGGACAAGTACTATGGGAGAATACAACCCAAATATTACATAAAATTTACCAAGTCTCTTGAATCTTTTAAACATGGAATTGTTAGTGCAGCGATTATCTATACAACATTGCTTTATTTTCTAGAGGCTGATTTCAATTTAAACGATGATTATATTTTTGATTCAGAGTGTGCCAGACAATTTTATATAAGAAGGGAAATATTAAGGGCAATAGCTTCACATACATGTTCGGATATATATAGTATAAAAATGTCGACATTTACCAGCTTACTATTTGTCTGTGATGAATTACAGGAATGGGGCAGAAAAACTTGGGATCAATTATATATTGGCGATATTTCAAATAGTATTGATTTAAATATAGAAGCTTTTAATCCCAAACAAGTTAAGGTTTTTGAAAAGATAGATATGACGGAATCACTAGATCAGGTAATTCCAGATTATATCTTGAGAGTGTACAATAGTCAATATTCAAAGTATAAGTTGGTCTTCCGCGATGGTCAATATTCAAACAATCGGGAATTTGATTTTTCAAAATATATGACTATTGAATTAAAAAATCAAGGAGCTTCAAAAAGGCAGATTAATATCGAGTTTCATATTTTATCCACGGAACGGGATGAGTTCAAGATTGAACTGATTAATGTAGATTTACGTGGACAAATTGAAGTCAAAATTCAAGAGTGTAGAGCAAATATTCAATATTTTGATGAAATCAAATTTGCAAATTAACTAGAGGTGCCCTGATATAAGCATAATCATCCTGTATCTTGGCGAATGAGCATTTTCATTAAGGTGCGTAATTGCGTATATTCGTAACTGAAGCCTGGGGTATAGAAGATCAGGCTATTCGGCTCGCCTCACTCCCACTCCCGCCGCAACTTCTCCATCATCTCCAGCGTCCCAACCGTCATAGCTTCGTCCATCACGGGGCTTTGCAGCAGACCTTCGTTGATGCAACGGTTAAAGTGCGTAAGCTCGTACACAAGCTCATGCTTGCAGGGGTAATTTAGCGTCACGGTTTCGCCGGAAGCATAATGCACCGTGGCGGTGCGGGCCTTCCAGTAATCCGGGATTTCGATGCGCCCAAGATCGCCGAATATCGTGGCGACGTTTGTGGCCAGCACGTTAGTGGAAATTTTGCTTACAGCTAAGATTTCACCGCCGATATTCAGGTTGATGACGCTCTGCTCGTCCACTTTGGAATTGCCCTTTGTGCAAAGCCCGGAGTAGGAGGTGATCTCCCTGCCGAACAGGAATTGCAACAGGTGTAGGGAGTAACCTCCGTTTCCGTACAGCGCACCGCCGCCCGCGGAGGCGGAATGCAGCCAGTCGTTGTAAACGGAACTGCAGGAGCTTGTGAAATCCACAAGATGAACCTTGCCCAAAGCGCCGGAGGCGATTAAATCCTTAATTTCCTGCATCAAGGGCAGGAACACCGCCTTCTGCGCCTCAACGATGAACCGCCCCTTCTCCTTTGCAAGCACAAACAGCTCTCTTGCTTCCGCGCTGTGGAGGGTAAAGGGTTTTTCGCATACCACATGGCGGCCATGGTTGAGCGCCAGCTTCGCGTAGCGGTAATGCTCGCTATTGATGGGCGCCACGTAGATCACATCTAAAGTATCGTCAGAGAGCAATTCTTCATAGCTTCTGTAGCTTTTTTCTATATTCAGCTCCGCAGCTTTTCCCGCTGCCTTTTCCGCACTGCGGGAGGCAATTGCAATAGCCTCGCCCGTTCCGGTTTCGCGCAGGGCGGCTACAAACCGGGGGACGATGGAGGCGGTGCTGAGTATTCCGTATCTGAGCTTTTCCATATGCTATTCCTTTTCGCTCTCTATCTTAACGGTCTTGCCGGTTTCCACACTTTTGTGTACGGCTTCGGCGATCTTTTCGGCCTCCAAGCCGTCTTTCGTGCCCGCCACAAAGGGCTCGCCAGTAATAAGGCATCGGATAAAATCGTTGATCGGCTCCACGCAGAAGCCGAACGGGCGGCCATTGTGTTCCTGCAGGAAGTAGGAGTTTGGCGTGCGGTACTTCGCGTTGTCGAATATCTCCACGCCGCGATTCTGGCTGTCGATGCGGAACAGGGCGTTTTCGCACAATATCTGGGTTCGGCCGTCGTTGTTCTTTGCAAACCCCTCGGGGTAGATC
>JAEZKL010000167.1 GCA_023415475.1 Bacillota bacterium
CCCATAACACCCCAATGGTCATGGAGAAGCAGAAGGCTACCAGAGCGACAAATACGGGCGATAAGGAAATGGCAAACTTGTCATTCTTATTGAGGATATCAATCAGTGATAATCCGATTGCAGCAGCAAGAAAGCCGTTAAGTGTATGAAGAGTAGTATCCCAATATGGGAAGATCAGATAGTAGGCATTAATCTCGCCAAGTATTTCCGCGGAGAAGATAAACAGCAATATGATCACCTCCAGGGTGTCAGGGATATCAATATGGATTCTTTTTTCAATAAAGCTCGGTATCATAAATAAAATTAAAGTAAGGATACAAAGAAATATATTCTCATAATCTTTGCCTCTGATCTGATCAAAAATGACCACGACCACTAAAAGCCGAAGTAAAAGATATACGATGGATATTCCCTTGTTTCTCTTTCTGTTATTCGATAATTTAGTCTTTTTCATATTTACCTCCCTACTGCACCGGCAGCCCAAATTTGAAAGAGCAAAGAGTACTATTCCCTCTTATGTCCTTCTCGGTTCATCCTGTGGGTCGGCGAAGTATTCCCTTATGTATGCTCTAATTCCTCTATTGTATCATGAAAGAAAGAAAATACAATTAAAAACAAATGAATAAGTTATTAAATGAGAAATGTTTGATTGTTCGGGATATTCCTGACTAATAATTAAAGTTAATTTTTATAGCCTCCAGTGATATAATAAAGCGTAGTGAACATACTGCAAGCTTGCTTGCAAGTATGTGATCGGAGCTGAAGACCATGAACATGTTCCTGTTCATGGTATAATAAAGCGTAGTGAACATAATGCGAGAAGGGCACTCGCATAGCAAGCTTGCTTGATAGTACGCGATCGGAGCTGAAGACCATGAACAAGCTCCTGTTCATGGTATAATAATGATACAATATGCCAAGAAGTATTATTTTATGATAAGACGAAGTAAATAATTATAATTGAAAATTCGCGGAGGAATAACATGAGTAGGAAGAATTTGTTCAATGATAATTGGGAATTCTCCAAGCAGTTACTGGGGACACAGCTTATGTCATTAGAAGTGGATAGCAGTAGATGGAATCAGGTAGATATTCCCCATGACTGGCTCATCTATAATGCCAAGGATTTATACGAAACCGGAGAGGGCTGGTACCGGAAGCGTTTTCTTCATGAAAAAAAATCAGAAGAACGAATTAGTATCTGTTTCGAGGGAAACTATATGAACTCTACGATATACGTAAATGATCAGGTTGTTGGCGAATGGAAATACGGCTATTCCAGCTTCGAATTTGACATCACTGATGTACTGCGCCAAGGCGAGAATGAGATTATGGTTCGTGTCGTACATGAGGCACCCAATTCCCGTTGGTATTCCGGTGCCGGTATCTACCGGAATGTATGGCTTAAGACAACACCTTTACAACATCTGGTTACCGACGGTATCTATCTGGCGACCAGACAGGAGAATGATCACTGGAGAGTGCTCCTGCAGACAGAAGCAATCAATCGGTCTGATAACCACGCAGTACAGGGCAGCATCCGGCATACAATTATGGATCAGGAAGGCAATGTTGTTGCAACAGGGGAGCAGGAATTAATGCTTGAGGACACGGTTACCAAAGATAATCAGGAATTTGTTGTAGAGCAGGTAACCACATGGGATATCCTGAACCCCTATCTGTATTATCTGAGGACAGAGTTGATCGTCGACGGGAAGACCACCACGGAGGAGACGGTACGCTTCGGATTTCGAACCGTTCGCGTAGACAATAATACCGGCTTCTACCTCAACGACCGTTCGGTCAAGCTGCACGGTGCCTGTATGCATCACGATCTGGGCTCACTTGGAGCTGCCGTTAACAGGGTGGCGTTGAAAAGACAGCTGACGATGCTAAGAAAGATGGGGATCAATGCGATTCGAACCTCCCATAACATGCCTTCCACTGAACTGATGGAATTAGCGGATGAGATGGGAATTCTAATCGTATCGGAGGCCTTCGATATGTGGGAACGATCGAAGACGGAATTTGATTATGCACGCTTTTTCCCGGAATGGCACGAGAAGGATGTGGCGAGCTGGATTAGAAGAGATAGAAATCATCCCAGTATTATTATGTGGAGTATCGGTAATGAAATCTATGATACCCATGCGGATTCCCGTGGCCTTGAAGTAACCAGGGAGTTAAAACGGTTAGTCCTGTTTCATGATCCCCTTCAAAACGGATTAGTCACCATCGGTTCCAATTATATGGCATGGGAAAATGCGCTGAAATGTGCCGAGGAAGTAACCGTTGCGGGATATAATTACGGGGAGTGGCTTTACGAAGAGCATCATAAGAAATATCCTCATTGGGTGATTTATGGAAGCGAGACGGCATCTACTGTACAGAGCAGGGGTATTTATCATTTTCCAGTCGATAAGGTAGTGGTAACCCATGAGGATGAGCAATGCTCCTCTCTGGATAACTGTACCACCAACTGGGGTGCAAAGAATGCACAGAAGAATATCATTGATGACAGGGATGCGAAGTACTGTTTGGGACAATTTATCTGGACCGGCTTTGATTATATCGGAGAACCGACACCCTATGCGACCAAGAATTCTTACTTCGGTCATATAGATACGGCAGGCTTTCGTAAGGATTCAGCATATCTGTATGAAGCGGAGTGGACGGAATATAAGACGAATCCCATGATACATCTGCTTCCTTATTGGGACTTTAACGAAGGTCAGCTAATCGATATCAGGGTATACTCCAACGCACCTAAGGTCGAATTATTCTTTAACGATGAATCTCTAGGCACATATGAGATAGATCATGAGGCAGGTCAGAAGCTGAGTGGGGACTGGAGACTGCCTTATAAGCGAGGGGTTCTGAGAGCCGTGGCTTACGATGAACGCGGTCAGGTGATTGCAACGGATATGAAGCAATCATTCTCTGATGCAAAGCAACTGGTATTAAAGGCGGATAAATCTGAAATGAAAGCGGATGGCCTGGATCTTATCTTTGTGGAAATCTCTGCTATCGATGAGCAGGGTGTGGAGGTAGCCAATGCCAATAACCGGGTGGAGGTTACCGTAAGCGGTGCCGGCCGTCTCGTAGGTCTGGATAACGGAGACAGCACGGATTATGACCAGTATAAGGGAACCAGCAGAAAGCTGTTTAGCGGAAAGCTGCTGGCAATCATTGCAGCAAAACAGGATCCAGGAGACATTCATATAGAGGTCACTTCAAAAGGACTACAATGTGCAGAGCTTTTACTTAAGGCACTTCCCTGTGAGAGTGTGAACGGAGTATCCGCCCACATGGAGAATACTAAATCAGAACCGAACCATGAGATTCCAATACGTAAAATCGAACTGACGAACCACGGAGCATCGGAATTGAATCAAGAGGTAAGCTTCACAAGGATTACTGCAAGACTGTTACCCGCAGATACCACCTACAAGGATATCAGTTGGAGGGTTGTTACCCCCGGAGGAATCGAGACCAATATTGCCATGGTCGAGGCAACGGGCAAGGAGGCGGTAGTAACTGCTTTAGGAGACGGTGAATTCCGCTTACGTTGTACGGCGAATAACGGCAAAAGAAGTCCGGAGATTGTATCTGAATTCGAGTTTAGTGTAACAGGAATGGGAGCGGCGACGATAAATCCTTATGAATTCGTCTATGCTGGTCTTTATAGTGCCTCCAATACCGATTTGAACGGTGGTTTACAAAACGGTGTATCAACAAAGGAATTTGTGGAGAGTCATATCGGTTTCCGTGGCTTGGATTTCGGAGAGTTTGGTTCGGATGAGGTAACAATTCCGATTTTCTTCAACGATAATGCTCCTCTGCCAATAGAGCTGTGGGAGGGAATGCCTACCGATCCGAAGTCGAAGCTATTGCTAAGGACAACATATCAGGCGAAGCCGAATTGGGGTTATTATATTCCAAATACCTTTAAGCTTCCGAGACTCTTGAAAGGAATCACGACCTTCTGCATCGTTCTAAATCGCAGATTGAATCTCAAGGGTTTTGAATTCAAGAAGCCGGAGAAAGCCTATGAAAAGCTTTTAGCCCTGGAGAATAACAATATATACGGAGATACCTTCTACCAAACTGAGGAAGCGATCGAGCATATAGGGAACAATGTTACGATCGTTTTTGACAATATGGATTTTGCCAAGTCTGGCTTCCGAAAGCTCATTATCTGCGGACGATCCCATGCCCGGAAGAATACGATTCATGTGCGTTTTCAGGGTGAAGAGGGAAGTGTAAATCAGATCGCTGAATTTGAATATTCGGAGGGATATGTAGAGAAGGAATTTGAACTGACTTCTGTGAAAGGCAAGCAACAGGTGAATTTTATCTTCCTTCCGGGAAGCGATTTTGACTTCAGGTGGTTCCGCTTCGTAAAATAAAATGAGTAGATGTTTGCAAAGAGAAGGACACCATAAATCGGTGTCCTTCCTTTTACAAACATTTTTACTTATCCGTCTAGCATTACGAAATTCATCGGTGTATTACCATGAACCTTTAGTCCTTCGCGGAGATACGTAAATATAAATTAAGATTTTTAATTGGCACATACTAATTTACTACGCTCTTCGCGGGCTGTGGGTTAACGTAAGCTTGCACCGGGTTTGGAGATATTTTTCAGTGCGTCCTCTGCACTTTCCTGGCAGGCGGGCTCCAAAGAGATATCACCGAGGGCAACGATGCCTATCAGACTGTTGTTTTCTACAACAGGGAGACGACGAATCTGGCGATCGCTCATTATTCTGGCAGCGTCACCTACATCCGTCTCCGGGTTGGCAAAAACAACATCATTTGTCATAATATCTCCGACTCTTTTTTGGGATACGTCCTCACCGGCTGCTACAGAACGAACGGTAATGTCTCTGTCGGTTATAATACCGATCAGCTTATCCTGGGTACATACCGGAAGGGAGCCGCAGTTGTACTGTTTCATCAACTGCGCCGCATGCTCAAGGGAATCGTCAGATCTTAAACATGCAATGTCTTTCGTCATGATGTCTCTTACCTTCAAAATAAATCACCTCCAAGAATAGCTTACCCTCCGAGGAGTATCTTTACTCTATGTTCTCTGAGGATAAATCTGTTTAAAGAAGGATCATTCATCATCCTCATTGGTTTGCATGCAGTGCGTGGAGTAAGGATTATTTTTGCAATCGAATTTATCAACGGGTTCGGGTCCTCGGACAACAACGCGCTCGATTCTAACGACACCGTTAGCATCAGCAGCGACTCTCCAGTCCACCATAAGGATTTTTCCGTGAAGAATCTCAATTCCGGTAATACCCCGGGTATGGATACAACAGCCGGTATTAAAGTAGGGAAGCTCCTTGTTTTTCGGAAATTTCTGACGGTGAGTATGACCGCAGATCAACATCATCTTATGCTTCTGTATCCATTTGTTATAGTTGCGCTCTACCTTGTGCCGTTTGTAAAGATTCCTGGCTGGGCTGGATGGGTTTTCAAAGCCTACCACATGCATGAAACGCCAGAAATATCGCATTAATAACATCGATACAAACCATAACTGATCATTCATGAAGTCCCCTTGATGACCATGGACAACAAGTATCTCCTGATTGGTATTCTTTTGCTTCAATACAATTGCTTCGTAAGGCTCAAGGTCCTTGAAAAGCTCTACCCTCTCTTGTTTATATTCATCATAAAAGGTATAATAATTCTCATATACATAGCGTTTTGATTTTAGGTATATATTATGGTTACCATAAAGTATTTTCAGTCGATGATCATCAAAGAATTTCTTAAGAACAATGAAGATATCGGTATGAGCTAACCGAATATGCTTGAAGGTAGGGTATTCCCAGAGCTCGTCTCCGTCCCCAACCTCCACATACTCATAACCATGACTATAGTAATAATTCAGGGCGTGCAGATAGATCGTCTGATTGCGCGTGAATTCATCTGATATGCTGTCATCACCCCGGTGAATGTCGCTAAAAAAGATATATTTTGAGTTCTCATCAAAATATTCCACCTTTGCATTCTTGTAAGCCTGGGTTAATCGGTTGTCTGTACGCATTTTATCACCCCCGTTTTTGGAAATAACTTAGAAATAACAGTTATTCAAGAATTATGGCTACCAGTATTTGATGGAGTCAAAGAGATAATGGTTTTACTATAGATTAGTTTTTGATTGATCTGTTTTCTTTATGTCCATGTTAAAATAATATTTCTTGGAAATAATGTATATAAATGTATAATATAGCTTTTTAGTGCATTGATGCCTGCTTTCTTATGTTCATGACAAGTGAATTGATTTATTAATTCATCTTGTTGAAAAATTTATCTAAATTTACTTTTATTGGGATTATGTGTATTGCAAATCTTGAAGGGCATGTTATAATCAAGGTATTCCCATAAATTAATCTGGATCGATTTCCTTTTCGCCAACCGCTTTAATCTATTGGAACGTAGTTTATTGTTAATTATTTCATTTATGGTTAAGGAGGAAATTGGTATGGCAGACAAGGTAATCGTATGTAAGGATTGTAAGGCGGAATTTGTATTTACCGAAAGTGAACAGGCTTTTTATAGGGAGAAAGGCTTCGATAATGAGCCTGTAAGATGCCCCGATTGCAGAAGAGCAAGAAAAGCAGAGAAGAACAACGGTTTTGGCGGCAGAGATAACCGCGGTGGACAGGGTAACAAGGGTAGAAGATAATAGTTGAGACACTTAATTCGGGAAGTAGCAGGCGATATCTGCTGCTTCCTGTTTTTTTGTGCTCTATAAATCTTAAGGTTTATTAAAGAAACTTTGTTTATATTGTCATTACCGTAAACGAGTGGTAAAATATGGCTAAGTTGGATGAAATGTATAATTAAGGTAAGTGTTGTTTATAATGAGATGATACTTGGAAAAGGACCTTCGATGAAAATGAAAAGAAAAATCCTTCATAGGATTATGATAGACATATCCTGCCTCCTGGCGATCAGTTTGTTCCTGATTGTATGGCAGGTAACAGCTACTGCAGGATTGGTAGAACAATTGGAGAAGGCGTTAACACATGAGGAACGGCTGATTGACTATGCTGTGGAGGGGGACATCGGCTATGCCGTTATAAGTACAACAGAGGATGTAATTTATGGTGATCGTCTGTTGGTGCTTAACCGGGACGTAAGCGGAGGATGGAAGCGCTCCTATGAGAATGATTTTTCCGGTCTCAAGCCATGGAGGATAAGGCAGGCAGATATAGACGGAGACGGAGAGAAGGAGCTTATGACCGCGGTCAGAAAAACAACTTTTTATGATAAAGAAGAGAAGAATAGGCTGTTCATATTTAACTATACGGAAGGAAAGCTGGTAAAGAAATGGACCGGTTCCGATATTGCAGGAAGCTGGGAGGATTTTATCACCGGTGAGTTAGTGGACACGAAGGGTGAGGAGCTTATATTTATCACAGAGACAAAAGAAGGACAGGAAAGGCTGTTGGTGTACCATTGGTTTGATTTTGGCTTTCTTATGCTGGCACAGAGTTCTGATTATAATGATATTATTGATGTAGCGATTATCAGTAAGAATCGGATACGCATAACCTATAACAACGGACAGAAGAAGACGGAGCTATTAATGCTAAAGGATGGAACGATAACGAAGGTTGACTAGAAGAGGAATGGAGGAAAATTATGAAACGGATTTGTGCTGTCATTTTATGCATATGCCTTATATTATCCGGCTGTCAAGGCAATAAGGAAAAGGATGAGGTAAACAAAACAGTAACGAATAATACAGATTATTCAAAGGAGAATAATCAGGGGGAGGTGACCCCGGCACCGATGGAGGAGGATGCCACACAGGAAGGTGTTCTCTATCTGGATTCTGAGTGGACCTCAGTGGATACGGCAAAGCCTTTAAAGGCGGCTTATACAAAGCCTTCCTTTATTGCAAAGGTGGCCAACTACAAGATCGCTAAGGATCTTTCCAATATTGAGAACATAGAGCAATTTGGCGGATTTACCAAGGATCAGATTAAGAAGCTGGTGAACAATGGATTTGTAGTTCTGCCATCACAGACGACAAAGATGTATTATACCTATGACAGCAATGAATACACCGGTGTACCGAACTTTATCACCTCGGATTCGGTGCTTCATCTCTATCACCAGTTTTATGATAAATCCTTAATTAATGTGGAGTCATCCTATCTTTATGATAACCTTGAGCTGATGACGAAGCAGATGTTAAATAAGTCCCTGCTTTTATTAAATACCTTAGAGGATGAGCAGATGAAGGAGCTTCAGAAGAAGAATGTCATTTATTATCTGACAGCCAGAATGCTGATGCTTAAGAGTACAGAGGTTCCCGTCACAGTTGATGAGGGACTTCTTGCGACTGCAAAACAGGAATATGAGCTCTGTAACAAAGCGGAGGGTATTACTTCATCCCCGCTACTGAATAAAGATATCGATTACAGCCAATTCACAGTGCGTGGTCATTATACAAGAACAGAAGAGCTGGGTCGCTTTTTCAGCACAATGATGTGGTTTGGGACCGTTCCCTATGCCTTTTACAGCAACAATGAATACCAGTATGAGAATGTACTTCAGGCACTATTGATCAGCTATATGACCTTTGCGAAATCGGAGCAGATCTGTGATGCCGAGCTCTGGACCAATATCTATCTGCCAACCTCTCAGTATGTTGGTTTAGCCGATGATATTGATGTATTTACAATGAATAAGCTTCGGAAGGAGGTCTATGGCGAGATGGAGGATCCGAATTTGTTCAATGATGAGGAATATTATTCTAAGCTGGAGGCAGCAGTGAGAGAACTTCCGGAGCCACAGATCGGGGGGAAGATCATCTTATCCTCCATAGATACGCAGAAGCAGTTCCGTTTTATGGGACAGCGCTATATTCTGGACAGTGATATTCTTCAGGATCTGATCACTCCAATCCTTCGTCCGATTCCCAGCGGGCTTGATGTCATGGGTGTTTTGGGCAGCAATCTGGCAGAGCAGCTCCAATTTGAGGTATATAAGCCCCAGGACAAATGGGAGGAGTATACCGGGAATTATAAAGAATGGAAGGAGAAGGTGGCAGGCTTTAGTCCTGACTACTGGTCAACCAATCTCTACTCCGGCTGGCTTTGGACCCTCCAGGATGCTTTAAAGGATTATGATGCCGGTTCGGGAATGCCCTTCTTTATGACAACCCAGGCATGGCGGAATAAAGCTCTTAGTACCGCACTTGGAAGCTATACGGAATTAAAGCATGATACGGTCTTATACGGTAAACAGGCAATGGCAGAAATGGGAGGGCCCGTCGACTATGCAGATTATCATTATGTGGAACCTCAGGTGGAACTATATACGAAGCTGCTTTACCTAACCGAATACACCGTCTCCACCTTAAAGGAGCGCGGGATGCTGAATGAGAACCTGTTAAACGGAGCCAATGAATATAAGGAGCTGTTGCAGCTTTTAATTGATTGTTCCATTAAGGAATTAAGGAATGATCCGCTTACAGAGGAGGAGAATAATCGTCTCCTTCGCTACGGTGGCAGCATGGAGAATATATCAAATGCTTTCTTAAATGGTATTATTGATGACGATTATCCGAATATCGAGATCAGTGATATGCTGGTGTCCGATGTGAGCTCGGCTGACGGTTTTTATCTCTCGTTGGGAACAGGATATTATGATCATATCTATGTTGTGACTCCGGTGAACGGTAAGCTGTATCTGTGCAGAGGTAGTATATATTCCCATTATGAGTTTGTCAGCACAGATAGACTGACGGATGAAGAGTGGTGGGAGCTCAATGGTATTCGGATCATTCATGAGGAGTATGCCGACTATCCCGAGATCACTGAGCCCTCCGATCAGCTGCCCTCTCAGCCGGAATGGATAAATACCTTTAAATCAGGCACAAATAATGTTACAATAGCTCCATTAGAAGTCGATTGGGAAAACCTGAACGAATAATAGTCTGTTGATTATAGCACATGGAGGATAAGATGAAGCAGATTACACTGGGATCAACGAAGATTACTGTCAATAAGAACGGCTTCGGAGCCTTACCAATCCAGAGGGTTGGTAAGGTGGAAGCCCTTACTATTCTAAAGAAGGCTTATGAGGGTGGGATTAACTTCTACGACACGGCCAGATTTTACACGGATAGTGAAGAGAAGCTTGGAGATGCTTTCGCAGAGCATCGAAGCAGTATCTATATCGCCTCGAAGACGATGACAACGAAGGTGGAGGAATTCTGGCAGCAGCTTCATACAACTTTAGAGATGCTGAAGACGGATTATCTGGATATCTATCAGTTTCATAATCCAAGCTTTTGCCCTAAGCCGGATGACGGAACGGGCTTATATGAAGCCATGCTGGAGGCAAAGGAGCAGGGGAGGATTCGTCATATCGGGATTACGAACCACCGTCTGCCAATTGCAATCGAGGCCGCTGAATCCGGTCTTTATGAAACGATACAGTTTCCCTTCAATTATCTGGCATCAGAGAAGGAGCTTAAGCTGGTAGAGCTGTGTAAGGAGAAAAATATAGGCTTCATTGCGATGAAGGCTTTGTCCGGAGGACTGATTACCAATTCTGCTGCAGCCTATGCTTTTCTTGATCAATTTGATCATGTGCTTCCGATCTGGGGCATCCAGAAGGAAAAGGAGCTGGACGAATTCATAAGCTATATAGAGCAGCCGCCGATCCTTGATCAGAAATTACAGGAGGTAATTGATAAGGACCGCAATGAGCTCGCCAAGGATTTCTGCAGAGGCTGTGGCTATTGCCTGCCTTGTCCTGCCGGGATTGATATACCGACCTGTGCCAGAATGTCCCTGATGCTTCGCAGAGCACCGGTATCCGTCTATCTGAATGATTCCTGGAAAGAAAAGATGAAGCAGATAGAGGATTGTATTCACTGTGATCATTGTAAGAACCACTGTCCCTACGAACTGGATACTCCGACCTTACTTAGCGAGAACTGGGTCGATTATCAGAATTTCAAATAATAGATTTTTACCGATGGAACGGATACGGAGCGGATGATCACCCTGTTGGTGGTTGTGGCTCTCTATCTGGTTATTTTATTTACCTTTTATATTATTCATACACGTTGGAAGAAATAATACAAAAGAATAGTTCGAGGAGTTGTTATGTACAATTACAAATTAACCCTTCAGTATGATGGAGGCAGATATAAGGGTTGGCAGCGGCTGGGTCAAGGGGAAGCAACCATACAGGATAAGCTGGAGCAGGTCCTTGCACAGCTTGCCGGGCAGCCTACAGAGATTATCGGGTGCAGCAGAACGGATGCGGGAGTGCATGCTCTGGCTCAGGTTGCCAATTTCAAGACGGATATCAGGTTATCCTGTGAGGAAGTTATGCGCTATTTGAACCGCTATCTGCCTAAGGATATCTGCGTGATAGAAGTTGATGAGGTGGATGAGCAGTTTCATGCCAGATATCATGCGAAGAGCAAAACCTATCTGTATAAGCTGTGGAATAAGGAGTACGCTAATCCGTTTATGCGAAAATACAGTATGCATGTAAACGAACCGCTTGATCTGCAGGCAATGAAGCAGGCCAGCAGCTATATGCTCGGAACTCATGATTTTACTGCCTTTTCGAATGCCAAATCGAAGAAGAAATCTATGCTTAGAACCATCTATTCCATCGAATTTGAGGAAATAGATGGCTTTATCAATATCCGGATACAGGGAGACGGCTTTCTTTACAATATGGTTCGCTGGATGGTGGGAACTCTGATTGCAGTGGGGCTTGGCAGAATGAAGGGTGAGGTGATCCCGGAAATATTTGACGCGAAGCAGAGAAACCGTACGGGGGATCTGGCAGAGGCCGACGGTCTCTATCTGGAGAAGGTAACTTATTAGATATTATAAGATCGTATACCTACAAGCAAGCTTGCAGTATACTCACTACGCTTTTACAATATCACACATGGGGGATAAAAGGATGGTTACATTGACCAAACAGCAGGCAAGACAATTTATGCTTCGTAAACATGGTTTGATAGGGGAGTATCGTTTCCTGGGTAAGGAAGGTATCATGGAATATATCCGACAGGTCGGTTGTATTCAATTTGACCCGATTGATGTCTGCGGAAAGAATGCGGAGCTGGTGCTTCAATCAAGAATACAGGGATTTACCAAGCATATGCTATATGAATTGTTATATGAGGATCGTGAATTGATCGATTATTTCGATAAGTGCCTTTGCATCCTGCCACGAGAGGATTGGCCATACTTAGAAAGGATCCGCAGTGGATACCGGGAATGGGGAAAAGGCCGGGACGAGGTGGATCGGATCGCTCCCCAGATAAAGGATATGATTCGGAAACAGGGCTCGGTCAGCTCCAAGGATATTGACTATCAAGAGAAGGTGGAATGGTACTGGAGCAGCTCTAAGCTTGCCAGAGTGGCTCTGGAGAGTCTTTATTTCCGCGGGGATCTGGTTATACATCATAAAAAGGGTACGAATAAATACTATGCCTTATCCGAGGATTATCTTCCGAAGGAGCTTCTGGAGGCAGAGGAGCCTTGCCCCAGAGAGCTGGATCACCTAAAGTGGAGGATTCGTCGAAGGATCTCTGCTGTGGGACTTCTATGGAATAAACCCTCGGATGCCTGGATCAATATCTGGAATCTGAAAGCCAGAGAGCGACAGGATGCTTTTCGTGAGCTATTGGAGGAGGGAAGGCTTATTCCTGTTACGATAGAAGCTTGTAAAGATACCTTCTACTGTGTCAGTGAGGATCAGTGGCTGCTTCAAGAGATTATATCAGCTCCTGACTATAAAGGTCGAACGGAGCTATTAGCACCCCTCGATTGTATCCTGTGGGATCGGAAGCTGATTAAGGAGCTCTTTGATTTTGATTATAAATGGGAAATCTATACTCCGGAGGCGGATCGTAAGTACGGTTATTATGTCCTCCCGGTGCTTATGGGTGATCATCTGACTGCCAGAGTAGAGGTAGTAGCATTAAGCAAGAAGAAAACCCTGGTTGTTAAAAATATCTGGCTGGAAAAGGGGATTCGACCAACCAAAAAACGATATGATGAGTTGGATCGATGCTTTAAGCGTTTTATGAAGTTTCATGGCTGTAAGGAAATAGTATATGAGAAGAGCGCTCTTAGGGATGCTGATTAAGAAAAAAAGCAAAGAATCACTCGGGCCATTCAATGGATTGCCTAATCAGAATTGTTCATAAGTAATGGAGATAGAAAGGTTGTGCGTTAACGATGATGATAGCGACTGCTAAGTTAACCCTTCATATTCCCTGGGCACATTCGCTGAAGGAGAAACGAATGGTAGTGAAGAGCCTCTGCGCAAAAGTGAGAAATAAATTTAACGTATCGGTTGCAGAGGTAGAGGAGCAGGACATCCATCAGATTGCTGTGCTTGGCTTCGCTGCTGTTGCCGGAGACCGGGCTCAAGCGGATAGTATTCTCGATCATGTATTTAATTTCATCGAAGAGAATACCGAAGGCGAGATTGTTGGGGTTGAGAGAGATATTCAATAACGAAGCATCATCTGTTAGGTTAGGCTTATATGCTGCCCAAATTCGCAGTGCTTTGGCAGCATGAATGATTAGTATGATAAAATTCAATCCAAACTATACTTGTTGGCGTTGGTAGTGAGAAGTACGAAGGATTAAAGATGGGAGATGGTGTGCATGGAGATTGTTGTTCGAGGCTATATTCAGGAGGATTTGCCCTCCATGATGGAGATATGGAACCAAGTGGTAGAGGAGGCCAATGCCTTTCCTCAGACAGAGAAGCTGACGATGGAGGAAGCCGAGAGCTTCTTCTCGGCGCAGACCTTCGCAGGAGTTGCGGTTCTTGGCGATGAGGTAGTGGGTCTCTATATCCTGCATCCGAATAATATAGGGCGTTGCGGGCATATTGCCAATGCCTCCTATGCAGTTAAAAGTGGTTTACGTGGAAAGAAGATTGGTGAGAAGCTGGTCAGACACAGTTTGGCTCGGGCAAGGGAATGTGGCTTCAAGCTGATGCAGTTTAATGCTGTAGTAAGCATCAATCTTACAGCGATTCATCTTTATGAGAAAATAGGTTTTACAAGGCTTGGAGTGATTCCAAAGGGTTTTCTGTTGGGAGATGGGAGCTATTCGGATATTATTCTATACTTTATCGAGCTTTAATTCATCCTTCGCATACCTGCCTTGGTCATGACAAAATACGACAGCATATTTTGTTTATGACGAATCTTGTGAGGAAAATTTGTTTGACTTTGTGTCAAATTGAGGATACAATAGTAGTAATACTTGACTAAAATCAAACAAAAGGAGGTGGGTATCATGGGAGATAAAAATCCAAAAAAAGCCCCGAAGAAAAAGGGTGGTGCAACACCTGCAGCAAGCTCAACAAAGAAGAAATAATCGAGTAAAATTCCCTCTTATCATAAATGAAGAGGGAATTTTTACATTACATACGAAAAAAGTCTAGCAATGATCATTAAATATTGTTAATTGTTTGCTCAATAAATAATGATTAAGAGCAATTTAGAAAAGAGAAGATTTATGTCGTTTTTAGAGATTGTTGAAAGAATAATCTTAGGATATGCCAGTGTGGAACCACCGACACAGAAGAAACGCTTATTCAAGAACGTTCTGTTTACATGAATAAAGCCCGCCTCAGTAGGTTGAGGCGGGCTTTGAACTTTATTCATAACAAACGTATTAGTTTACCCATTCATGTTGTTTATCATAGCTTTTACATGGCTTTTTATTTATACAATATCTTCTCCGCTCTCGGTGCACGCAGCATATTTGCCTCAGGCATATTTCCCAGGAGAGGCTGTAGATAATATTTGAAAGCGTCAGTCACATTATTACCATTTGCATTAATGAAGTTTTCCGGCATAAGCTTTGTCTTACCTGCTACATTATGAAGAGCGGTCATCTTATACGCTACAGAATAATTACCGGTACGGTTAATTACGATGGAGCCGTCGATGTTATGCCAGATGGCAAACTGAGCAGCCTTCTCTCCAACCTCTCTTGCCTCATGCTGGTCAATCTCTGAAGAGCACCCCATGAAGGAACGCTGCAGATAGCCGAGGGTGTCGGAGCGCACGCGGGTGATACCGAGCTTGTTCTTAATCTCTTGCGTTAGGAGATCACCTAAGGCACCGGTTCCGGATAGCTGGGCATTACCATGAGCATCGGTTCCGCTCTTGAACAGCTTAGTTACGATTGGTACACCGTTTTCGTCCTGAATTCCTTCGGATACGGCAACGATGCAACGACCGTATTTATCATAGATATCTTTAACATCCTTAATGAAATTATCAATAATAAAATGTCGTTCCGGTAAATAAATCAAATGAGGACCATCATCGGGATACTTCTGTGCGATAGAGGAGGCAGCAGTTAGGAAACCTGCATGACGTCCCATAACAACACCGATATGTACGCCCGGGAGTGCCCTGTTATCCAGATTTAAACCAATGAAGGCCTGTGCTACGAATTTCGCTGCGGAAGGATAACCGGGAGTGTGGTCATTCATCATCAAATCATTATCAATTGTCTTAGGAATATGAATTGCTCTGAATTCATATCCGGAGGATTCAGCCTGTTCATTTACGATACGAACGGTGTCAGCTGAGTCATTTCCTCCGATATAGAAGAAATATCTTACACCATGAGCCTGAAATACCTTGAAAATCTCTTTGCAATAAGCATTGTCCGGTTTATCTCTGGTAGAGAACAATGCTGAGGAAGGAGTGATTGCTACCTGCTCCAAATTGTGGGTCGTTTCCTGTGTAAGATCAAGAAAGTCCTCATTAATTATCCCCGAAACTCCATTTACAGCCCCATACACCTTAGTTATCTGTGGAAATTTTCTGGATTCCAGCACGGCCCCTACTAAGGATTGATTGATTACTGCGGTGGGCCCTCCACCCTGTGCTACAACTACTTTACCCTCAAGTACCATACAATCACTTCACTCCTTTACTTTTCGTTAAATGTAGAAAAAGATTGGTCAAAACATAAGCAAAATACGTTAAGATTAGTGTACTAGGCTGTTGCTCTGGTCCTTAGCATAAGTACATTACACAACTTGCTAAGAACATCTGTGATAGTAAATTCTGTGACCGGTTGTAATACCGAACAAGTTCCTCGTAGGTGAAAATTATGCAGTTCTTATCAAACATTGTACCACAATTTAACAATAAGTAAACATAAAACAGATATTGTATGCAATTATTTACACAATAAACTATTTATAAGTGAAAATCGTGTTTTATTTACACTCTATATTCTTGCACTCATCAGATTACTTGAGGTATATCGTTTTAAGCCTTTGTAAAAAAAGAAAAAGGCCAGTAAGCAGATACCGAGAGTAAAGGTGAAAACCCCAAGTAATGATGCCAAATCAAAGTCCAGAATAATACGCATAGGTTGATAAACTACAAAACCCACCGGAACGATGGTATAGAGCAGTAGGCGGACACCGTTCTTGAAGATGCTGTCCGGATAGGTACTAAAGTGGATAAAGATGTTATTCAGGTTCTCGGAAAGTAAGTCAGCTCGCACAATCCAGAAGGAAATGCTGCCGGTGATTACGGCAAAGGCAGCCATGATCACACCGCCGAGTAAGGTGAATAGAGTGAACAGCAATAAATTACGGATGCTGAACCGGAATATGATTATAATCAGATACCCATAAATCAGATCACCGATGGCGGAGGAATTTGTCGCAGAGGTGATGATGCCAAGCAGAACATTTTTAGGCTGGACCAGGAAGGAATCAAGCTTGCCTTGCAGAATGAGGTCGGGCAGGTGGAAGGCTCTTTGAAATAGGATGTGAGCAACGCCATAGGTCGAGGCTGCCAAGCCCCAGAGCACCATTACATCCCCAAAATCATAGCCGCCGATGTCTGGTTTTAAGTGAAATAATAACAGCCACTGGATGAGAAAGGTAGAATTGTTCAATATCATAAACAGAACATTGGTTAGGAAGGTCACGCGATTTGTCATCTCCCTCATGATATTGTATTTTACGGAAAGCAGGATAACACGAAATTGGTTTTTAGCCGCCGTTAACATTCAGTTTTTTCACTCCCCTCTGATAGATGAATAATAATATACCTAAGGATATCACGAAATATACAAGCTGAGATAATATTACCTGCAGAGCCATACCGATGCTATAGTCTATGATCAGCTTCGCCGGTCCGTAGGTTACTACAAAGATCGGGGTAAAGCGTATGATGGGCTGTGCCCAGAGGGGAAAAACCTCTACCGGGAACATGATACCAAGGACAATGATCATTTTATCGTAGATCCAGTGGAACGGTGTGGCGTCTTCGATCCAGAAGGATAACACGCTGATGCTCATCTTCAGGAAGGTATTAATAAACATTCCAAGAATCAGAGAAAGCAGAACAGCGGGAAGCTGATACATTCTTATGTCAGGAAAAGAACCGAGGAAGCAATAACCGATCACGAGCCCCGCTATCAGAAACATCAGAGTTTTGACTACAATCTCACCAAGGTGCTTTGCTATAATGTAGGCGATATAGTGGTAGGGCTTATTGATACCATAAGCAATGGAACCGCTTTTGATGTCATTACTGATCTGAAAGCTTAAGGTTGCATTCCTGGTGGAGAACCAGATGATTTCCGTCAATATGACATACCAGATCATCTGCACCTTGGAGTAGCCGTTAATCAGATTCGCCGTATCCGAGTAGATGTAATCCCACAGATTCATGAATACAAAGAGGACCATGAAGAAGGTAATAAAGCCTAATAGAATACTTAACACATATTGAAGACTCTCTATCAGAGTGGCCTTCAAAACAAACAGATATTTTCGCATTGTATCAACACCTTTCTATTGTTTATCATATAGATACCGGCTGGTATCAGGAATCACTTCCCTTGCCGGTTCTCCTTATAGATTTCCGTGATGATATTCTCCAGAGGAACATTGGATATATTGATATCCAGAATATTGTCCGAATCGATCAGCTTCAAGGCGTCTGCGATACTCTTCTTAGTGGTATCTACCTCCAGCTTAAGGTTATTGCCTTTACTCTTGATTACGGTAATACCGTCCTCGTCGGACATATTCATTGCCTCTCGAAGCTTTACCTCAACAATCTTCTTATTCAGATAGTGATATTTCAGATTCTCCATCGAATCATCCAGAACGATGCAACCGTGATTTACGATAATGATTCTCTTACATAATTTCTCGATATCTCCCACATCGTGACTGGTTAGGAAAATGGTGGTCTTATATTCCTTATTCATTTTCTTGATCAGAGTACGGATATTTTCCTTCACAACCGGATCCAGGCCGATGGTTGGCTCATCAAGAAATAGTATCTTAGGGCGGTGAATCAGGGAGGCTACAATCTCACAGCGGATTCTCTGGCCTAAGGAGAGATTTCTGACCGGTGTGTTTATGAATTCCTCTAATTCAAACACCTTCTTTAACTCCTCAATCCTGGCCTCTGCTTCGTCATCCGTTAGGTCATAGATCGCTCCAAAGAATTTAAAATTATCATAGGGAGTAAGGTGCATCCACAGCTGCTCCTTCTGACCAAATACAGTCCCGATCTGATAAGCGAGCTTTTTTCTTTTTACGGTCGGATCGATTCCCATAACCGTAGCGTTCCCAGCCTCCGGATAGAGGATTCCGGTCAACATCTTGATCGTAGTACTTTTTCCGGCTCCGTTTGGACCGATAAAGGCAAGAATCTCTCCCTCCTCAACCCGAAAGCTGATATGATCCACAGCAGGAATTGTCCGATACTTTGGCTTTATGATGGATTTCAGGCTTCCCTTAAGCCCTTTGTCTTTTACCTTTACCCGAAAGGTCTTTGACAGTTCGTTTACAACAATTGCATCCATATGCGTTCCTCCCCTTATATTGTTCTATAAAAAAACCGCCTTGAATAATAGATTACTATCATGCAAGGCGGAGGTTTTTGTATTTATGAATAAGCCCATTCCGTATTTGCATAACTGAAGGAAACATGTCTGCCTGCAGCTATGCGACGAAGCTACAAGTGTCAATGTCTAATGAGTTCAGAGCAAATAATGACGTACATGGGAATAAAATGTCTCATGGAAAGTTTCTCCTTTGAAGGAATTTTTGCTAGTATAGCATAAGATTTTTTGATTTGCAAGAGTGAAATAAAAATAAATTATATGTGAAATTGTATAATACATCGTTTATAGTCAAAATATACGGATAATCAACATATTATTGCGCAATTTTCGATCCTGATATAAAATGAATAATAGGTTTAACGTATATGGGGGTGTACTATGCTGGAAGTAAGAGAAGTGAAGACAAAAAAAGAGCAGCTTGTGTTTGCAACATTTAATACAGAAATGTATCGGGAGGTTCCATGGGCAATCCCGAAGCTAATTACCGATGAGCTCAACATATTTAATCCGAAGAAAAATCCTGCTTATGAATACTGCAGAACCAGACAGTTCTTAGCATATCAGGACGGTAAATGCGTTGGACGCATTGCAGGAATTATTAATAAGGCGGCCAATGAGAAATGGTACACGAAGCGAATCCGCTTCTCGAGAGTGGATTTTATTGATGATACACAGGTTTCTGCAGCATTGTTCAAAGCGGTAGAGGACTGGGGACGCGAGGAAGGATTAACGGAGCTTCATGGCCCGATCGGTTTTAACGATATGGATCAGGAGGGGATGTTGATCGAGGGCTTTGAAGAGGAGAGCATGTTTATCACGATCTATAATCACCCTTATTACATAAAGCATATGGAGGGCTTAAGCTTTCGACGGGATACAGACTGGGTGGAATATCAGGTAAAGATTCCGAAGGAGCCGGATGAGAGATTGGATACGCTTTCAGCGGCAGTCCTTAAAAAGCATAAGCTGAAATTGATCGAGCCAATAAGCCGCAGGCAGATTAAACCCTATATTACCAAGATATTTGACTTATACAATATTGCTTATGAGAATCTGTATGGAACTGTTAAGCTGTCCTATCAACAGATTATGAAATATTACGACGAATTCATCCAACTCATTAATCCGAAGTTTGTAAAGCTGATTGTTGATGAGAATAATCAATTAGTCGGCTTTGGGCTGGCGATGCCTTCTTTAAATAAGGCGGCAAAGAGGAGCGGCGGAAGATTGTTTCCCTTCGGCTGGTACCATCTGCTTCGTGCACCTTACGCAAAGGCAAAGGTACTTGATCTGTATCTGATCGGCGTCCTGCCCAATATGCAGAACAAGGGATTAACCGCTATCTTAATGAATTCAATGGCTGCCGCTGCAAGAAAGAATGGCTTTGAGATTGCAGAGACCGGTCCGGAATTGGAGAATAATCATCAGGTTCAGGCGTTATGGAAGCATTACGAGACCAGACAGCATAAGCGCCGCCGGTGTTGGATTAAATCCATCGAATAGATGTGGATGAAGGAGAATACGATGCAGATTGCCAGCCTATTTCAAGAGAAGAAGACGGTAATATCCCTGGAGGTATTCCCACCGAAAAAGACCAGCTCCATAGATACAATCTATACTACCCTGGATGATTTGCAGGGCTTGAAACCGGATTTTATCAGTGTAACCTATGGTGCGGCAGGCAATGCCGGTGATACTTCTACCTGCGACATTGCTTCTGCCATAAAATCAAATTATGGAATCCCGCCGCTGGCTCATCTTACCTGTGTCAGCTATACAAAGGAGGAGATTGATAAGATACTGGATCTCCTGCAGCAAAATGGGATTGAGAATGTCTTAGCTCTGCGAGGGGATATCAACCCGGGTGTCACGCCGAAGAATGAGTTTCACTATGCCAGTGAGCTGGTGGCATACATTAAGGAGCGAGGAGACTTCCATATATCCGGTGCCTGCTATCCGGAGGGGCATATTGATTCAGTCAATCTGGTAAATGACATCCATAATCTGAAGAGAAAGGTAGATGCCGGTACCGAGCATTTGATTTCCCAGCTCTTCTTTGATAACAGTCATTTCTATTCCTTTGTAGAGAAGGCAAGGATAGCGGGTATTATGGTTCCTATCGAAGCGGGAATTATGCCTGTCGTGAATAAGGCGCAGATTGAGCGAATGGTTACATTATGCGGAGCAAGTCTACCTGCCAAGTTTACGAAGATGATGCAGCGCTTTGAGCATTCGCCGGAAGCACTTCGGGATGCGGGTATCGCCTATGCAGTGGATCAGATTGTGGATTTAATCTCTCAGGGAGTGGATGGGATTCATCTGTATACCATGAACAATTCTCTCATTGCAAAGAGGATTCATGCTAATATAGCTGGTTTAATACAAGCTTGACAAAACAGGCTGTTTCTATAGATTGGAAGTCTCATTGGTCGAGAGTTACCTGACCGAGGAGCTTTCGTCAACGGAAACAGCCTGTTTGTAAGAGGAGAGTCTACTAAATTCTATTTTGATTTGGATTTTGAGTATACGTCAAAGGCTACTGCGCCTAGTAGTACAAAGCCCTTAATGGCTTGCTGCCAGTCGATACTGATACCCATGATGGACATACCATTGTTCAGGACACCCATCAGAAGCCCGCCGACCATAGCTCCGACAACAGTACCGACACCACCGGAGGTAGATGCACCGCCGATGAAGCAGGCAGCGATTGCATCCAACTCGAAATTTACACCGGATTTTGGAGTAGCAGAATTCAATCTGCCTGTAAAGATGACACCTGCCAGTGCGGCCAGAAGTCCCATGTTAGCATATACCCAGAACATAACCTTCTTTGTGTTAACGCCGGATAATTGAGCGGCTTTCATATTACCACCATAAGCATAGATGTGTCTGCCGGGAATTGTCTTCATAGTGATAAAGGAATAGATGAGAACCAGTACGATTACGATTACCAATACCATCGGAATTCCCTTATAGGAGGCTAAGGAGTAGGTAAATGCATTGATGATTAACAGAATACCAAGCACCTGCGGTACAAAGGTCTTCAGGGAGCTTACTTCAAAGCCATATTTTCTCTTATTCTTCCTATCGTTTAGCTCCTTTAATATGTACAGGATGGAAGCAATAATACCCACTGCAATGGCCAGAATATTCAGGTTACCCATCTTTCCGATCTCCGGTAAGAAGCCGGAAGCCATGAAGGTGTATTCGGCCGGCAGAGGAGCAAGACTGGTGCCTTTAAGTACAACAAGGGTTAGCCCTCGAAAGATAAGCATACCTGCCAGGGTAGCTATGAAGGCAGGAACACCGACATAAGCAATCCAGAAGCCCTGCCAACAGCCGATTAGAAAGCCAAGAATCAGGGAAACCACGATGGTGGGGAAGACAGGAATATCCATCTTAAGCATCATTGTCGCTGAGATCGCACCGACAAAGCCAGCAACAGAACCAACGGACAGATCGACATTACCACCGGTCAGAATACACAGGAGCATACCGACTGCAAGAATTAGTATGTAAGCATTTTGTGAGATTAAGTTTGAGATGTTGAGCGGCTTTAATAAAACGCCCTTCGTCAAAAACTGAAATAGTATGATAACGACTACCAAGGCAATTACCATTACATATTGGCGAATGTTACCCTTTAAAAAAGAACCCTTCTTATTCATGGTATCCCTCCTGATTGCTTTGCATTATGCATTGCATTATATTTTCCTGCGAGGCCTCTTCTGCATTTAACTCTCCTACGATTCGGCCTTCATTCATGACATATACCCTGTCACACATACCCAGGATTTCAGGTAATTCGGACGAAATCATTATAATTGTCTTGCCTGCAGCTGTCAAATCATTGATGACAGAATAGATTTCATACTTGGCACCAACGTCAATACCTCTGGTTGGTTCATCAAGAATCAGTACATCGGGATCGGAGAAGATCCATTTGCTGAATACAACCTTCTGCTGATTGCCACCGGACAGATTACCGGTTCGCTGGAGAATGCTTGGAGACTTAATTCGCAGCTTCTCCCGGAATTCTTCAGCCGCTTGTATTTCCTTGTTTTCATCAATAACGATACCTTTACTGATTTTATTAAACGCTGTCAAGCTGATATTTCGTTTAATGTTATCAATCAGGATCAAACCGGCACTCTTCCTGTCCTCTGTAGTATAGGCGATACCATGTCGAATTGCGTCCTTTACATTTTTTATATGGATTTCCTTGCCATCCTTAATAATGGTACCGACAATCTTCTTACCGTAGGATCTTCCAAACACACTCATGGCGAACTCGGTACGCCCTGCACCCATCAGCCCTGCGATTCCTACTACTTCGCCTCTTCGTGTATTTATATTAATATTTTTAAGTACTAGCTTGGATTCATCCTTCGAATCATAGGCACTCCAATTCTTAATTTCAAAGCAGATATCACCGATTTGATTCGACCTCTTGGGGAAGCGGTCAATCAATTCACGGCCCACCATACCTTTAATAATTCTGGATTCCGTGATATCATCGACATCCTTCACCAAAGTCTCAATGGTCTTGCCGTCCCGGAGGATTGTAATGGCATCCGCCACTTTAGTAACTTCATTAAGTTTATGGGATATGATAATGCTTGTGATGTTCTGCTCCTTCAGGCCTAACAGCAATTCAAGCAAATGCTTGGAATCATCGTCATTTAAAGCGGCGGTAGGTTCATCCAATATCAAAAGCTTAACATCCTTCGCCAGAGCCTTGATGATTTCCACCAACTGTTGCTTCCCCATTCCAAGATCGATAATTCTGGTATCTATACTCTCATGAAGGCCAACCTTCTTCATCATTTCCATGGTTTTTATCCGTGTCTTATCCCAGCTGATCACGGGTCCGAATTCGGTCTGTTCATTTCCTAAAAATACATTTTCTGCAATAGAAAGCTGGGGGATTAAAGCCAGCTCCTGATGAATAATAGCTATTCCCTTTGCTTCACTCTCTTTTATGTTTTTAAATGCGCACACCTGTCCGTCAATTATAATATCACCCTCATAGGTTCCATGTGGATAGACACCGCTGAGTACGTTCATCAGGGTTGATTTTCCGGCTCCGTTCTCACCCACCAAAGCGTGGATTTTGTTGGGCTTAACTTTGAGATTAACGTTGTCAAGAGCTATTACACCAGGAAACGTCTTTGTGATATTTCGCATTTCCAATGCATACTGTTCCATCTTTTCACTCCTTCAGCTATAGAACTGCTTTATGCTTTTATACCAAAATGTCGGTTAGTGCCATAAACTAACCGACATTTTGGCTATCAAACCTTGATTAGAATTATTTGATATCTTCCGGCTTCAGATATCCGGAGTCCATAACTAATTCCTGATAATTTTCTGTTGTGATGATGAATGGCTCAAGCAGGTAAGAAGGAACTACCTTGACATTATTATCGTAAGTCACGGTGTCGTTAATCTCAGGCTCTTTGCCTGTAAGAACAGCATCTACCATGTTCGCAGCAACTTCAGCAAGTAAACGGGTATCCTTAAGGATAGTGGAATACTGGTCACCGGAGATAATCAGCTTAATGGAAGCCGCTTCCGCGTCTTGTCCGGTTACAACCGGGAGATCCTTGCCAGTGAGACCGAATGCGGTTAATGCAGATAAGATACCTCTGGAAATACCATCATAAGGAGATAATACACCGTGTAGTGTCTTACCATCGGTATAGTTTGCAGCAAGGACAGCATCCATACGGGCCTGTGCAACAGCACCGTCCCAACGAAGTGTACCAACCTCTTCCTGTGTAACCTGACCGGAAGGAATGGAGACCGTACCGGCATCGATTAACGGCTGAAGAACATCCATAGCTCCCTGGAAGAAATAGAAGGAGTTCGTATCATCGGGAGAACCAGCGAAAAGCTCAATATTGTAAGGGCCTTCCCCTTTCAGCTTCTTTAAGCCGTCCACCAGAGATTCAGCCTGAAGCTGACCAACACGTCTGTTATCGAAGGTTGCATAATAGGAAACCGCATCGGTATTAACAAGAAGACGGTCATATGAAATAACCTTTACTCCACCTGCAGCTGCAGCATCAAGCGTATCGGACAATGTGGAACCGTCGATAGCAGCGATAACTAATACCTTTGCACCCTTGGTGATCATGTTCTCAATCTGGGATTTCTGAGTCGGGATATCATCCTCAGCATACTGAAGATCTACAGTATAGCCTCTTGCTTCCAGAATTTCTTTCATTGCACCGCCGTCTTTGATCCAACGCTCACTGGACTGGGTCGGCATAGCGATACCGATATAATTACCAGCGCCTGTCTGCTCGGGACCAGGTGCTTCTGTTGCAGCAGGTGCTGCGGTCTCTGCCTTGGTAGGTTCTGCTGTTGCAGCGGGTTCTTCTGTTTTTGTGCCGCATCCCCAAAGCAGTGTTGCAGCCATGGAGAGAAGAACTACAAGTGATATGACCTTTTTGATACCTGTTACATTTCTTTTCATAAAAGCCTCCTTAATCTTTCCCTTTTTAATATATGTTTACTATAGTTTTGCTATAGCTAACATCAAAACGATTCGTAAAAAAGTAATATTTTATGTATTATATTGGTTTCGTTTGTGTTCGGTTTAAAGTTCGTTTATGTTTGTATGAAGAAATAATATCATCCTATATGATCGATGTCAACAATAATTTTAATAATAATTAAAAATTATTATGCATCTTTCACAAAGCCTGTATTTTCGGGTTTCCCGGAAGCATTAAAACCTCGGGTGGACGATCTTCGTTTTTGTTCGTTTTGACTCTGTGAGTATTTTCGTTATTGTTTTTTTGAAGGGAATCGTGTATGATAAGCATAGAAATAGCCTATTTATGGATATTCTAACTATTAGAGATTAAATAAAGATGGGATAATACTATGTTTGCAATCGAACGAATACGTATCATAAAAAACTACCTGATCAAGGACCACAAGGTATCTGTCGCAAAGCTGAGTGAGCTGCTTAATGTTACTGAGGTTACTGTCCGCCGCGATCTGGAGAAACTGGAGAATGAGGGTTTCTTAAAGCGTACCCATGGCGGAGCTGTCTTAATGGATTTTGTTGATGAATCAGTATGGGAAGAAAATGATGAAATTAAAGATATTTTATTGTATCAGGAGATCGCTGATACCGCATATCATCTGGTAAATGACGGTGATGCGATTATGCTCACAAGCGGTTCGGTTAATTCCTTTATTGCAAAAGCACTGACGGGCCGCAATAATCTGACTATTGTTACCAATGATCTTTCTATCGCTTCGGCCTTTGCCCATTCTACGACCAATAATCTTATTCTTCTGGGAGGCGACCTGGAGGAGAGTGCTGTTTATGGTCAGATGACAATCGATAATCTTAGGAATTTTTCTTTTAATCATATTTTTGTTGAAATAGATGGATTGAGTGATACCGTAGGTATTACTGTTTCCAGCACAAAAAAGGCCACCCTGATCCAGCATTCAATCAAATTGGCTGAATCGGTTACGGTTGTATGTCTCTCCAAATTCTTTGGTGCAAAGTCATTATACCGGGTTGGGAACCTAGGTATTGCTAATAGAATTCTGACGGATTCTAATTTGGAGGATAGGCATAAGCAGTATATTTTTGATAATAATATTCCTCTATTTACTTCGATAGATGTTTATGAAAATTAACATTGTCAGGAGGTTTCCCTGTGAGCAATCCATTGCTTGAGCTTAAGAATATCAATCTTGAGATTTCGAATTTCAAGATGAAGGATATCAATATCTCTCTTTATCCCGGAGAAGTGCATATGATTATGGGAGAGAACGGTTCCGGTAAAAGCATACTGATGGAGATGATTAGCGGTATGGTCCAACCGGATTCCGGAGAAATCTATTTCGAGGGACAATTGGTAAAACCAAAAAGTTTATCCTTTTATTCCTCCAATGAACTCATCTTCATTCAGCAGCACACAACATTGCTGGATAATCTGAGCATTGCAGAGAATCTCTATTTTCATAATCTGCCTCATAAGAATAAGCTTCTTCAGACCATAGATTTTGAGAAACTGAACAGCCAATTTCAGCAATTAATCGATGAATTAAGGCTGCCGATTAAATCCACCGATACGGTGAGAACCTTAGGTCTGGCACAACGGCAGATGATAGAATTTTGCAAGGCTTATATTTCGGAGGCGAAGGTTGTTCTGCTGGATGAGCCATCTGCTGCCCTGAACCCGAGTGAACGGGAGCTTCTTTATTGCATCGTAAAACGAATAAAAGAACGTGGTGCAGGTGTCTTCTACATCACCCATCGCATTGACGACACAATGCCTATCGGCGACCGTATCTCGATCATTAAGGACGGAACCTTAGTTGGTACGAAGGTTATCAGTGAATCAACCGAGGATGAGATTCTACATATGCTGGTGGGAACCAAATTCAAAGAGCGTTATCCGAAGATGAACCTCAAAAAGGGGAGGGTCCTGTTCTCTGTCTCCGGGCTGGGTTTTGAAGATAAGCTTAAGAATATTAATTTTCAACTGAGAGAAGGGGAGATAATAGGAATAACCGGTCTGGCCGGCTCCGGCAGGACACTGCTTGCCAATTGTCTCTTTGGTACAGTAAAATATGAAGGTCAGATCAGCATCTACCAAAAGCCGATTCGGGTTAGCAGTCCGGGGATCGCAATACGCAACAACATAGCCTTACTACCGGAAAACAGATTCGAGGATTCTATATTTCAGGAGTTAGATACCAATGAGAATGTTGCATTTCCTTCCCTGCACCGCTTTACGAAAAACCATGTGATTAATTCTTACTTCATGAAGCAGACAGCAGTGGACTATATTACGAAAATCAATATCCCCTTACTGAGGAGTAAAAGCATATTGGCTTATAGTGAGGGCAGTTTACAAAAAGCAATCTTTGCGAAATGGCTTATGATCCGGGCGAAGGTATTTATTTTGGATGAACCGACCCGCGGTATCGATCTGGCCAGTAAGATTGATATCTATAATTTTATCAATGATATGGCCAAGAAAAAGGCATGCATTATTTACATATCCTCAGATATCGATGAGATTATGGGGATATGTGACCGCGTTGCGGTATTATCTGATAAGACATTGGTGTGCGATCTTCCGACGAATCAGACGACTGCAGAAGAGATTACGGCTATCCAGGTGCGAAGCTCGGCGAACCAGAGATTACTAAGGGAATCATAATTACAAATATAATATAATAAACTCTCCTCCGACTAGCTATGGAAAGCTGTCCTGAGGAGAGTTTCTGTTATAAGAGTCTGTTTCAATATATAATCATTACCCTTGAATATTAAATAAACAAAAAGAAAGTAATCAAAGAAAAGATTATAGAAGACTTAAAATAGATGATAAGCACCGGGTAACTGGTGTTAGTCATCTATTTAAGCTAACCGTTGCTTTTATCTGCTTTTACGGTAATAAATCCTCTATTCTTGGTGCCTCCTTCGATAACCAATACTGGGAGCCGTCTGTAAGGCGACAGAGCAGACCGACATTAATCAGCTCTCTTCGGAGCAGCCATTTGTCCTGAAAGGTATGATTGGCTTCAATAATCTCATTGATTTGTTTCTCGGTATAGATAATATCCGGTTCGAACTTGGTTGCGAGATAGTATAAGGCGATCAATTTATTCCGCCTCTTGGCCGGGAACAGGGTCAACCTGCCATCCTGATCCTGAAATTTACTTATTTCTGAAAATAGCTCCGTCATATTCATATTAACTCCAGCTTTCATCTTATTTCACCCAATAATCATGACAATCCTTCGAACGATCCATAAAGCCATATTCGATCAGATATCTTCGAAGAGTGGGATAGTCTTCATAGATATCCTTAAGTATCCGGTTTACTTGCGCTTCCGGATAAATTTTACCTTTTTCGAATTGCTCTACGATCCTTTGGAGGGTTACGATCTTCTTTTTCTCCTTAGCAGAAAAGACCTTCAGCTTTAGCGGAGATAGGCTTGAAAATACAGTTGCAAGTATCTTCTCTCGTTCCTCCTTGGTGGTGATATAGCGGTCGTCCACCATCTTAGCTCCTTCATGAATGGGGATCAGACTATCCTTATCATTTGGAGGAGTCTCCAATGCCAGCTCATAGAGGGTCAGATATAGCTTAGCCTGCTTTGCCTTCTCACGAAAGCTGAACTTATGATGCCTTACTGTGGAGGCTGAGATTCCCAGCTTGCCGGCAATCGCCTGATCAGACAGACCAAGCTGCAATAATTCTAATAATTCCTTCTGCTTATCCGTTATCGTATTATATTTGCTGTCCGACTCAAGCAATTGGCGAAAAACACCGCCATGCTCCTGCTTTATATGGTGTTCGATTGCTTTGGATGCATCAAAATATCGCTCACCATAACGGAAAATCTCTCCTGTTTCAAATGCTTTATTGCATAGGAGACAATGATAGGTTTTTGTCTCATTGCGGTAGGAATAGCCATGTTTTATATCCTCAATGGGGTATTCATCAAAGTTAATGTTCATAAAATCCTCCGAATGTTTATTGTTAATATAAACAAATGATATAATAGTTTGTTATAGGTGTCAACAACAAATTGCAATATTTCTTCTAAATGCTTAATATAAGCAATTTTTTCCAAAGTCAGTAAAATTATGATGGAAATATTAGACAGGATACAAGGTTGCGTGTATAATATAGGGTATCATTAATTAATAAATGGAGGTTTTGTATGGCTAAGTTATATAAGAACTTTTTTAAGGACAAGGAAATTCTCTTTGTAGGATATTCTTCAAGAGACAGTGCCTATTCAAAGGAAATCTATCAGGCATTTGTTAACAATCAAATGAAGGTATATCCTTATAATAAGAAGGAGAATGCCACATATGATGTAAAGGTGTATCGAAATCTGGAGGAACTGCCGGTAATGCCGAAGACCGCCTTTGTTCTTCTGAATAAGAGCAATGCTGCGAAGGCAGTGAAGGAACTGATTGATAAAGGGGTTCAGCGGATTTTATTCCGTGTAGCGGATCCGGAGACCTTGGCCGTATGCGCCAATGCAGGAGTGGAGGCAACAGTAGGATGTCCTTTGATGGTATATGGAAAAGGTCTGCATAAGTTTCATGCCTTTTTTGCAGGAGTTAAATAAATGACAACATTTCCGATGCTTCGTGTAAGAAGATCAAACGAACATATGCTGTCGGATGTATTTAAAATATTAGCGCTGTATCATCTGCCATTATGGGTCGAGAATCCGATTGGGATACTGCGCTTTATTTTACTTGTGGTTGTCGGCGGTCTGATTGATTTCCTGTTTAGTTTCGTTCGCTATAAAAAGCTCTGGTGCTGTGCCTCCGGTGCGGTGACCGCAGCTATTATTAGCTTGTTAACCGTAGGAGTACCCTTATGGGGACAGCTCTTAGGGATCGTAATTGCTCTGGTATTAGGGAAACATCTGTGGGGAGGGACAGGGAAGAATATTCTTAATCCTGCCCTGGTTGGCTTGGTGCCTGTGATGCTGATGTTTGATTTATCTTTCCCGCAATTTACAAGGTCATTGTATTATCTCCCGGCTATTTTACTGGGATTACTGTTTTTAAGGGTACGTCCCTTTGCCTCATTGGGCTTTATCGTAGGAATGCTGGCTGGGTTATACCTTCATCAGAATCTCACGCTATGGAGTATACTCACATACGGTGTCCTGTTCTGGGGATGCATTATTATGACAGATCCGGGTACCGTCACAAGAAACAGAATTGCAGGAATTGCAGCGGGTTTCTTGGCGGGCTTCGGAGGAATGATTTTTGGTGCTTCGCCGATCTCGATTCCGATCGGTGTCTTATTAGTGAATCTGTTCACTGCGGTAATTGAGTCGGCAGCAGAGAAGAGCAGAGATGGTCAGAAGGCCAGACTGAAATTAGGGAAGGCGGTAGCTGATAAGAATTATGGGAAGAGGCTGATTGATTTAACGCAGACAGAAGCTTCGGTACCAATCGATGAGACAGTGATCGCCGGGCTTTCTCCAAAAGATATCCTAAATAGAATAAAAGAAAGTGAGATATTCGGTATGGGCGGAGCAGCATTTCCGACCAGTCGTAAGCTTCAGACACTTCTGACATCAAAGAAAGAGAAATATTTTATCATCAATGGAGTGGAATGCGACCCGGGCTTGATACATGATGCCTGGTTATTACGTAATTATGCAAAGGAGATACAGAAAGGGATTGCTTTGATTGCCAGATGTATCGATTTTAAAGGTATTTATCTAGCTGCCAAAGATACGGAGGATTTAAGCTATCCCGAATACATAAAGCTGTATCGGGTGAAGGATCTATATCCCATGGGTGCGGAGAGGATCTTGATTTCAGAGATACTGGGTCATCGGCTCGATAACAAGCAGCTTCCTGCAGCGGAAGGGATTCTGGTTCTTAATGTGCAGACGATTTACGCAATCTATCAGGCGGTATATCTGAATCAGGCAGCCGATACTAGAATACTCACGGTAACGGATTTAAGAGAAAGGGAGACAGAAATTGTCCGTGTGAGACTGGGGATGAAGCTGCGGGAGGTCATGGACTTCGTATACCCCGGTGCTGTCAATATCTTCGCCGGAGGAGGCATGATGCAGGCTTATCTGTCGGAGGAGGATGCTGTCATCGATCAATCGGTGAACTGGATTGCGACCGGAAATTATCCGTCCTATAAGGAATCACCCCAGTGTTCAAAATGCGGTAATTGTATGAAAAGCTGCCCTAGCGGACTAAAGGTGAATTTGATTGCCGATCTCGTGGATCTGGGCAAGGTGGAAGAGACGGAGAAGTTCTATGTAAGTGAATGTATCAGCTGTGGCAGCTGCAGCTATTCTTGTCCGGCCGGCAGAAATCTTGCCACTCGGGTAAAAATAGCTAAGAATGCTTTATAGAAATTCATGTGGCTGAGTAATCAAGTAATAAGATGACTTTGATTACTCAGGCACTGTAAATATTAAGGTTTCCTTAAGCTACTTGCATAGACAAGTAATGAAATGATAAAATATGGTATCTGATGATAGTAAAGAAGTACACTTTGGGATGACGCACCTCAGCGGCTCAACGCATAGATGTGTTATGAATATATTGCTACGCAATCTGCAGTCGGGCAAAGCTTTCCTTGCAAGTATAGAAAGTGTCAGCAAGCTGACACTTTGTTCTGAGATAAATTTATTGATACGAGGTGATTTATGAAAAACGAGAATCGTTTACTAAGGATATGTACAATATTAATAGCTCTGACAATCGTTAGCTGCTTGGGATTCTCTTATCTCACCAGACTGAAGGAGCCTGTGTTTCTGACTTATTGTGCAGCTGTGAGTGCAGTACCATCTCAGTCAACCGGGTATAATCAACCCGTTCTGGAGCTTCAATATCTGACCAACAGCAATGATACAAAAGAAGTAACCGGGATATCATTCTTAGAGGTACCGGATTACTCTTTTATGGCAACGGAGAATGCTCAGTACTATAATAATTCATTTACCTTTTTCTCAAATAATTCAACTCAAAAGAGTGGCGAAGCCATAGGGCGCTATAGCTTAAGGACGGTTTATCTGTATATGAATAATTATTTTCTTGAGGACTGGAAGGGTGAGGTTGAGCTGAATAATGCAATGATTTCCTTCAGTGATGGCAGCTCGCGTAAGGTTAATCTGGGAAGAATACTGATCTATAGCGATACCTCAGAGGTGCCTGCACTGGACATGACGAGCTCCGGCTCCTCCAATCAGGGGGTCGCGAAGACAACATTATTTGTACGGCAAAAGCTTACTAATCTAAAGGTGGAATCACCGATTATTGAGGAAGCCGATTCTGCGATGGAGCTGACGATCAATTCCTTTTCCTATGATGAGCTTGGAACCCTGAAGCCAAAGAGCGGGGATACTCTGTCAATCGAGAATAATATCAAAAAGGTTCCCGCCGATGGAGGCTATGATGTCTATGATGTCCGTCCGAAGCTTACCTATACCAAGGAGGACGGAACACAGGGCTTTACCCGTATTTATGATATGACGCACCGCAAATATTTTAGCGGCTATATGGACGTACTAAAATATCTTATGGGAAGGGGTGGGTTCTAATATGTTTGACGGCTTTCGAATTATATTTTGGGGTATCTTTTTTATCACCTTCCATATCAATCTGGGACCGATTGCTATCCTTCCCGCTTTTATCGGTTATATGATCGTATCACGAGGAATTGATCATCTGCAGGAGGGGTTTGCTTCTCCTTATTTTAAAAAGGCACGCATCACATCCATGCTGTTAACAATACTTGGCCTTTTCAGTTTTCTCTTAATCTGGGCTCCGCAGCAGCAGTCAACTGCTATGAGCTACTATCCATTATTATTTTCTGTATTGGAGCTCTTTCTGGTATACTATATTCTGGAGGGCAGCATTGAGAAATTAACAGCCATGGATAGTAAGGATATGGCCAATAATTATCGTAGTGAACAGAGAGCCTATACGGTATTTATGACAATCTATATCATAGGTATGTGCATCGCTATAACGATTGTCGAAGCCTCCTTTGCATTTGCTATGATATTAATCGGACTGTTCTTAAGACTCTGGCTTATGGTGATGATGGGAAGATTGAAACGAGCATGGCAGGAACCGTTAGGAACATCCACAGCTTCCAATGCAGCGGATGAGGACAGCATTGTTGAAGAGATAAAAGATGACCCGCAGAATCATTTCGATGAGAAGGCATAGCGGTAGGAATGTTATCAATAGGAGGAAAAGGTATGGAGAAGGAGAAGAGGTTTGGTAAAGTAATCGCCTTTCTTTGCGCAGTTCTGGTGTTGTTATTACTGCCGGCTTCAACGGCGCTCGCCGATATGGGGCCCAAGCCGGAAATCCTTGTTAAGGTGATCAATCCACCAGAGGGAGAATATTATCTCGATTTATTGACACGGGATGAGAATACTTATATGAGGCTTGAACTTGAAGGATATGATCAGGAGAAGCTTAAGCTTTTGGATGGCTATGAGGTGGATGGTTGGAAGCCCGGCTTAGTAAAGGGAACACCGGCACCCATGTGGGGAGAATTAACCGGAGTGAAGACGGAGGAAGGGATGGAGCATCATTTTGGATATATGGGTGTTCCGGATGATTTTAAGCTGATTATCGTGACACCGGACAATAAGCTGATTGTATCAGAGGAGATTCATCGTACTACCCTCAAGACAGTCTTAACCTATGATTATAATCAGAATACTATCGTTCTGGAGAATTCTGCACTTGCGTTCATAAAGCAGTTTTTCGGAACCTGCACAGCTACCTTTATCATAGAGGGGATTCTATTGCTGGTATTTGGCTTCTCGTTGAAGAAGAACTGGGTAGCCTTCTTGCTCATCAACCTGGTTACCCAGATTGCATTAACGCTGACCATAGGAGTACTTTTTCAAAAGGAAGGACTTTTAACCGCTTCTATGGTATTTTATCCGGTTGAATTCATTATAATAATGATCGAAAGCTTATTTTTTGCTTTGTTTCTTAAAGAGCATAGCAGGCGGAGAAGAGTATTGTATGCTGTATTTTCGAATGTGCTGAGTGCGGCGATAGGACTTGCAATAATGACTTATGTCTATCCATAAACATGCCGTTCCAGCCCAAACCTCATATTATATTCTTCTATGTACAGGATCCGACCGGTTGGAGAATTCAATTTGTAGAGAATTTATAATCAGGCTGATATGAATGATGAAAAGCTTTATCAATATTTATTCCAGATTAGTTAGAACCATGACCTAAGTCAATTAACCAAGGAAAACGAGTTTTACCATAATGTATGCATAATATTACAACAGATAGGTTTTGGCTGCTTCCAGACTTTTGTTATTCTTTGCGATATTATATTGCGCGAAGAAGTATCAGAAGCTTGAGGCAGCCTTATTTGTGCGTTTGCATAGGTGCAAGCAATCAGTTTCTTTATAGCCTGTGAAACGGATTGCTTGGCTCCTGTATCTGGAAAAATTATCTTGACATATGCAGACTATAGTAATAGTATATAGTTATACTATTACTATAGTCTGAGAGGATAAGAGGATGAATACAGTTAAATTATATGACAGCGAGCTAAAGGTGATGGAGATTATCTGGGAGAAGGAACCGATCAGTGCCAAGGAGATCAGCTTAATACTGGGGGAGAGCATCGGCTGGAATAAGAATACCACGTATACGATTATTAAGAAGCTGATAGAAAAGGATGCTATTCTCAGAGAGGAGCCAAATTTCATCTGCCTATCGAAGCTGAAAAGAGAGCAGGTGCAAAATGCAGAGACGAAGAGCTTGATTGATAAACTTTATCAGGGATCGAAGAAGGCCTTCTTCGCAGCATTTCTTCAGAATGAGAAGCTAACAGGAGAAGAGCTGGAGGAGCTTAAGAAGTTGATTGATGAACAGGAGTCAAGATAATTGCGGCAGGAGGTGTCCGTTATGATGAGGGAAGCCTTTTATTGGATATTAAATATGAGTATTATAGCAACAGTCTATGGAATGCTGCTTTATACACTTCGTTACATCAAGGCTCTTCCGAGAACTGTAATTTATGCGCTCTGGGGAGTGGTTTTAATACGCATGATATGCCCGGTCAGCTTCTCCAGTCAGTTCAGCTTAATGAATATACTATCCAAGCTTTCTGAGAGGACCGTGGTGAAGACGGTTCCGGTGGAGGACTTCTCCCTGTCCCTATCCAACACTATACAGGGAGCAGCGACCTACCAGCCTATTACCTATAAAAACGGTGCATGGGAGAATTTCTTTACCGTTGCGTCGATGATATGGCTCCTGGTTGCTCTGGCCGGTATCCTCGCGATGCTGATCCTGTATGGATTGACAATGTCAGAACTGAAGAAAGCGGTTTTACTTCGGGATAATCTGTATGAAGGTGCGATGGTAAGTTCACCGACGATTGCTGGGATTCTTCATCCGCGAATTATACTGCCCCTTGGTATGGAAGATAAGAAGCTTGAGTATATCCTGCTCCATGAAAGATTACATGAGAGTAGACGTGATAACCTGTGGCGTATGCTTGCAATCCTTGCCGCATGCATTCATTGGTTTAATCCCTTGAGCTGGGTGTTCCTAAAGCTATTCTTAAATGATTGTGAGCTGGCCTGTGATGAAGGTGTTGTGAAGAAACTGAGGCTAGAAGAGAGGAAGGAGTATGCTCGTACACTGCTGACCTATGCCGATGGGGACCGGACAATCTTCTCCTCGGCCTTCGGCAGTAATAAGGTGAAGCTAAGGGTTTTACAGGTGCTTTCTTATCGGAGGCTTACCTGGTTTTCGGCACTTTGCTTTGGCCTTCTGACAGTAAGTGTGGCTGTTTTGCTGCTGACCAATGGGATGGCATAAACCGTTTCATAGGGCAGCTTTTGCGTTGGTGTGATTTGAAAGGATGATGATTATGAGAAAGGATGAGGATTTTAAGCTTGGGCCTTGTAGGTGGACTTCAAGACTTGGCATCGGTGCAGTGATACTGATGCTAATCGTTTATACAGTAATCTGTTACATTATTATTGACCGTAATGATGGTTCATTAAAGAATGTCAAAGCAGATGCGATAAAATCCAATTCATCTGTCTTAATTAAAAGCGAAGAGGAGCGGCTGGAGGATATACCCGTTCCCTGCGCAGAGTGTCAGGTAAATTGGGAATGCGGCACCTACTACAGTAATATTACCAAGGCAGGAATGGATTCTTATCTTCAAACGCTGGATAAAGAAGGCTGGAAGAGTATAAATGGAGAGACGCTGTCCCCAAGGATTCAGGAGGGAACAACCTCATACCGGCTTATTAAGGAGGATACCGTTCTACAGCTGATTACCTATCTGCCTGGGGAAGAGATGCCCCTAAGCAATAGTATCCTGGTCCGGGTGGATCGCGGAATTAGTCTGGAGGAAATAATCAGCCGTGAAGCTGCAGTGGATGCTAGCAGCATCCTTTCCCGGATACAGGAGGAGGTAGATCAGAAGGTAAAGGAGAAGGTACTTCCTGCTGCCCGTCAGACGATTACAGGATTATTAGAGATTTTTATTCCGGAGGCCTATGATAGACTTACACTTCAGGCTTTTGCGGCAGTCAGTGACAGGGGCTTTACCGGGTGCTTCCTGGTGCGAAAGGGTGTGGTATCCTATGTGGAGGGTGATCTGGTCAATGTCGTCATAATGGATATTGATCAGGACGGAAGCGATGAACTGGTAGATCTGTATACCACCTGGAAGGATGGCTTGTACCGGCATAACCTAATTGCCTACGAATATCAGAAACCGATTTTCTTTAGCTCGATGACGGAGATTCCGGTGATAAAATACAGTAACTGCTTTGTACCCGAGGGAGAATATGAGGTGTTGTCCCTTACCAGGAGAGACGATGAATTACGGTTACTTGGAGAAGTCTCAGATTACGGAGTCGTTATTGTAAAGGAGAAGTCCCTGGTGCTTAAGGACATGGAGCATTTTCCTTATGACGAATGGGCAGTCTCCTATGACCAGAAGCTCCTTCTGGGAATGGATAAGAAGCTTCCGAAGAATCCGCCGGATATCAATATCACCATCGACGGAATTAGTCTCGATTATGTGGTTCATAAGACCTCCTGGGAGGGCGAGACATCCGGGTTTACCAAGACAGAAGCAATGGAGGAGATACTTGCTAAGCAAGCCGTTCTTCCTAAGGTATATCTGGGTTCCTTTGGCACAATGACAATTGAGAAGACGGTTAATATAGACTTTTCCAATAGTATTCCGGATTCCATTCAGGTGTCGGACTCAATGTTTGATGAGAATGGAGAGCAGCGGTTTGGAGGGAATGTGATTCATGGACAGACCGTCAAGATACGGAATTCCTCAAGGGTGAGCTTTAAATTGAAACAGCATCCTTCACTTTATCTCAGTTCCAATTCGGAGGATTATGACCGTGACTGGAGGAGACTATTTCTGATTACCTGCCGCTGGGGTGAGAAGGAGTGTGTCTATGCTCTTTTGATTAATACAGGCAAGAACGAACAGCTTACAGAGGCTTCTGACTATGATTTTCTGAAGTGTGAAGGCACCTATTCCGAACTGTCCTCCACCTGGGGCCTTGGGCTGTTGGTGAAGCCGGATAAGCTTCCGGGGCGATACATCGTCGAATGGCAGGTGGATGGAGGTATGCTACGCACCTGGAATACTGCTACGAAGAAGCCGGTCGGAGTTACAGAGAAGCATAACGGCTATCCGGCCACCTATTCCTGGGATGATAATCAGGGAGCAATCATATGGAATCCAATCCCTTTCGAGGATTCGGGTGAGGTTACAGTGCGTGCGCTCATTTATGAAGATGAGAATAAGAAAAATCCGTTGGCTTACGATGAACTCGTCCTTACGAAGGTGAAAGGAACCTGGCAGAGGAAGGCAGAAGCTATGGAGGAGTAATCCTAATATGTTCAATGGACGCATAGATTAAATTCGGCGAGGGTCTGAACTGGTCTGAACAGTAACAGCTAAACAAAAAATCCCTATTTACAAAGAGTAAATTTTGTTTTATAATTGTTAAATAAATAACAAATAAATCGTTCTGACCACAAGGGTACGCCCGCGTGAAAGGCGAAGAATAGAGAACCATACATGGTATACATGTAGTATTCCGGCGCAGAAGCAATTAGCTGAGGCGGTTGGACCCCTGCAGCTGCATTTATTGGACGATGCTATCCTTACGCCTATTAGACGTAAGGATTTTTTTGTTTATGCTTCATGAAAAGATTGCGAAGCTAACTTTTCATGAATATACACACGATTCATCATTTATTGAGGAAGATAGAAACGGAGAAGATTATGGCTGATATCAGAAAATTAATCGATCAATTAGAAGAGCAGGAGGTGCTTTCGAAGGAGGAATTTCTTGAATTATTGACCGATATGGGCGCGGAAGACAGGAGCTATCTTCGGGAGAGAGGAAGAGCCGTTGCTATGAAGCACTTTGGCAACCGCATCTATACCAGAGGCCTCATCGAATTCACGAATTACTGTAAGAATGACTGCTATTACTGTGGTATCCGAAGGAGTAACCGCTGTGTTACAAGATACCGCCTTACCAATGAACAGATTCTTGACTGCTGTAAGGAAGGGTATAATTTAGGCTTTCGTACCTTTGTATTGCAGGGTGGCGAGGATGGCAGCTACTCTGACGAGGATATGGTGGTAATCATCCGAAGGATTAAGGAGAGCTTCCCGGATTGTGCGCTTACCCTCTCTGTCGGCGAGAAAAGCTATGAAAGCTATCTGAAATTCTATGAGGCAGGAGCAGACCGATATCTCCTTCGTCATGAGACAGCAAACGAAGAGCATTACAGCAAGCTCCATCCGTCAAACCTTACGCTCGAGAATCGGAAGCAGTGTCTATATAGTCTGAAGAAAATCGGGTATCAGGTAGGTGCCGGCTTCATGGTGGGATCCCCTTACCAGACCCCGGAACATATCGTGGAGGATCTATTGTTCTTAAAAGAGCTTTCTCCCCAGATGGTAGGCATCGGACCCTTCCTGCCTCATCATGAAACACCCTTTGCCGAAGAAGCGAAGGGGTCCATGGAGCTGACATTAACGCTGATCAGTATCCTGCGATTGATGCTGCCGAATACCCTTATCCCATCTACTACTGCCCTCGGAACAATCCATCCGAACGGAAGAGAAGAGGGAATTCTGTCCGGGGCCAATGTAGTAATGCCGAACCTGTCGCCAACCTCCGTCCGTAAGAATTATGAGCTGTATGATAATAAGATATGTACCGGTGATGAGGCTGCGGAATGCCGCTTCTGTCTGGACCGGAGAATGAAGAAAATAGGATATGAATTAACCGTTGATCGTGGTGATTATAAAGAAAAGGAGAACATACTATGTATGATGTAATGAGTAAGAAGGCAGAGGAATTTATCAATCATGAGGAAATCCTCGCTACGTTAGAATATGCTAAAGAAAACAAGAATAATAGAGAACTGATCGATGAGATTCTTACAAAGGCTGAGAAGCTCAAGGGTATTACTCATCGTGAAGCCTCCGTACTGCTGGAATGTGAGCAGGAGGATCAGATTCAGAGGATGTATGAGCTTGCGGTTAAGATTAAGCAGAGATTCTATGGTAACCGTATTGTTATGTTCGCTCCCCTTTATCTCTCCAATTACTGTGTCAATGGTTGTGTTTATTGTCCCTATCACTATGTCAATAAGCACATCCCCCGCAAGAAGCTGACTCAGGAGGAGATTCGCCAAGAAGTGATTGCACTGCAGGATATGGGACATAAGCGCTTAGCCTTGGAAGCAGGTGAGGATCCGATCAATAACCCGATAGAATATATTCTCGAGAGTATCAATACTATCTACTCCATCAAGCATAAGAACGGAGAAATCCGCAGGGTAAATGTAAATATTGCGGCAACTACGGTGGAGAATTACCGTAAGCTGAAAGACGCCGGAATCGGGACTTATATCCTGTTCCAGGAGACTTATCACAAAGAAAATTATGAGTCGCTTCACCCCACCGGACCAAAGCATAATTATGCTTATCATACAGAAGCCATGGATCGTGCTATGGAAGCAGGAATTGATGATGTAGGCTTAGGTGTCTTGTATGGACTTAATATGTACCGATATGATTTTGCAGGCATTCTGATGCATGCAGAGCATCTGGAAGCAGCAATGGGAGTGGGACCCCATACGATCAGCGTACCCAGAATTCGACCGGCCGATGATATCGATGCCACCAGCTTCAAGGATGCAATATCGGATGAGGTGTTTGAGAAGATTGTAGCTATTCTTCGAATTGCGGTTCCCTACACCGGCATCATCGTATCCACCCGTGAATCCCAGAAGAGCAGGGAGAGAGTACTGAAGCTTGGTGTATCCCAGATCAGCGGAGGCTCTAAGACCAGCGTCGGCGGATATGCTGCTCCGGAACCGGAGGAGGAGAGCTCAGCCCAGTTCGATGTAGAGGATACCAGAACCATTGACGAGATTGTGAATTGGCTTCTTTCCCTTGGTTACATACCAAGCTTTTGTACTGCATGTTACCGGGAAGGAAGAACCGGAGACCGATTTATGAGTCTGGTGAAGTCCGGTCAGATTGCAAACTGCTGTCAGCCCAATGCACTTATGACATTGAAGGAGTATCTGGAGGATTATGCTTCGGAGGATACACGAAAGAAAGGCGAAGCATTAATTGAAAGTGAGCTAACCCGTATTCCGAATGAAAAGGTACTCGGTATCGCGAAGACGAATCTTAGTAAAATCGCAGAGGGCAGCAGGGATTTTCGTTTCTAAGAATAAGACGAATAACCATTCAATTAACTATGGATTTTTATGTAAATTTTCATTATAATAAAGCTTATAAAGCCTGCTTGTGATTGTAAGCCAAGTACAGGCTCAGGAATATGATTTATGTTAATGAAATAATCGAAGCATAATTATATTAACAGGTACCTGTTAATTACAGAGGGTAATAAAAATAGTAATGTTATGCAGTGAACTGCAGAGAGGATAGAACGCGTGAGTTTAAATAGTACACCAAGAGCAAATCAACTTCATATCGGTATCTTCGGTAAGAGAAACAGTGGTAAATCAACCTTAATTAATGCCCTTACCGGCCACAATACCGCATTGGTATCCGATGTCGCCGGTACTACAACGGATCCGGTTTATAAAACGATTGAAATCTATGGAATTGGACCCTGTGTACTGATTGATACGGCTGGGTTTGATGACAGCGGTTACCTGGGTCAGATGAGAGTAGAAAAGACGAAGCTTGCCATGGAGAAGACCGATGTAGCTTTGATCGTATGCAGTGAAGAGGATGTCCTTCAGGAATTGGAGTGGGCAAGAGCCTTCAAGGAGCATAAGGCAGCTGTAATTATGGTCATTAATAAGATTGACCAGATTAGTAATACCGATCGAATTCGTAATAAAATTGTGGAAGTGATGAAGGAGGAGCCGATTAAAATCAGCGCCATCTCGAAGCTTGGCATAGAAAGGATCAGAGAAGAGATCATTCGTAAGATTCCGGAGGACTTTGATGCAAAGAGCATACTGGGCGATCTGGTAGAGGAGGGAGATACAGTATTACTTGTAATGCCTCAGGATATACAGGCACCGAAGGGGCGTCTGATCTTACCACAGGTACAGACCCTAAGGGAACTGTTGGATAAGAAGTGTATCGTACTAAGTAGCACTGCAGATAAATATGAAGAGGCATTGGCTAGCATGGTGAAGCCGCCAAAGCTGATAATTACCGATTCACAGGTGTTTAAGCTTGTATATGAGAAGAAGCCTGCCGAGAGCAAGCTTACTTCCTTCTCAGTGCTTTTTGCGAGTCATAAGGGCGATATCGATTATTTTATCAAGAGTGCACAAGCTCTTGACAGACTAACCGAAAATTCCAGGGTGTTAATTGCGGAAGCCTGTACCCATGTTCCCCTGGAGGAGGACATCGGCAGGGAGAAGCTTCCCAGAATGCTTCGAGGGAAGGTTGGAGAAGGCTTAACCATTGTGAATGTCAGCGGAAATGATTTTCCTAAGGATTTAACAAAATATGATCTGATTATTCAATGCGGTGCCTGTATGTTCAATCGTAAATATGTAATGAGCCGTGTCGAGCAGGCTAAGCTTCAGAAGGTGCCCATGACGAATTATGGTGTTACAATCGCCTATCTGACCAATATTTTGGATAAGCTTGCGATCGTGTGACGTAAAGCATCTTCACAAAGTGGAGCATATCCACAATGGAGGAACTGCATCATAAGGGGGATTGATGTTCTATGGCGAATCTGATTTTATTCGAAGGGCTTCCGGGATCCGGCAAGACGACACTGGCGGCAAACGCTTCGGAGTATCTGTCGAGGAGGAAAAAGGCCTTGTTTTATGAGGAGGGCGCAAGCCATCCGGCTGATCTGGCTTGGTGTGCATGTATTCCTTTGGATCGATTTCCTGAAGTTCTGGATCGGTTTCCGGACTATGAGAATCGAATTCGGGAGCATATGTATCAAGAGGGAAATTATTATGTGGTGCCCTATACAAAGTTCCCTATTGAGAATCCTGAGTTCTACAGATATATGGAAAGCTTTGAGGTATATGATAACCGGGTCGGTCTTGATACTTTTGTGGATTTACACCTTAGGAAGTGGATAACCTTCGGCAAAGAGAAGGAGTTTGTGGATGAATATATCGTATTTGAATGCTCCTTTCTACAGAACCATATCAATGAGCTCCTGTTATTTCATAATACCTCAGATAATGAAATTAAGGAATATTTGATCCGTTTGATCGATACAGTAAAAGCCTTAAATCCTGTAGTGATCTACCTAAATCAACCCGATGCCAAAGAGACAATCCGCAGAGTATCCGAAGCCAGAGTAAACGAACAGGGCGAACCGGTCTGGAGAGACCGGGTAATTGAATATATTGAGAATACACCCTTCGCGCAGGCACATGGACTGAAGGGCTTTGATGGAATGCTTCAGTATTTTGAGAAGAGAAAGACACTGGAACTGGCAATTCTACATGAATTACCCGTAAAAACCATCCTCCTCGATAACATAGATTATAACTGGGAGCAGTTGTGGGAGAAGCTGAAGGAAATACTGGACAATGAGCTCTAGATTTAATAAAGGTTCTATCTTTAAGATACGGGTAAGCCGTACACTTAAGGATAGAACCTTTATCGATTCATGAATTGGCATCGAGGCACATATATAACATAGCATATCATCTATAAACTCACTTGTATCACTTATCGGTACAATATGAACATGAATAGAATGCAATACCTCATACTAATCTAATCGAACTATCTTTTGTTACAATATAATTTCTCACGAAGGGAGAAATTATATTGTAACGGCTACCGGGCAAGCTATCTTTAAATAAGGGTACAGGTATCTCATAATGCACTGTTTGGAAGACGATTTGCTGATTTGTGGGCACTAAGCGAACATTTTAATGTACGCTTAAGTGCATACAAATCAGTAAAGTGTCTTCCAATCTGTTGTGTGAAGTGTGAAGAAGAGCGTCTTCACACAGAAAGAAGGTCAGAATGAAATCCATTGGAATTTCATTCTGACCTTCTTTTGTATAAAGATAGTCTACCGGGTAGCCAACCATATCAAAATAATAGAATTCTATTCATGGAACGACTTCCAGAAGGCGCTGTCCGTTTTGATGAAATCCTTCAGCTCCTCGAAGGAAATCTCGAATTCGGGGAAGCCGGCCGCGTAAGCGGCAATTTCGTAAGGGTAGAAGTAGATTACAATACTATTTTCCTTTAGGTAGAAGTACGGGGAGTCAGTAATTCCGGTAAAGGTATCGGGGAAGAACATCGATTCCTCCGGATCTGCTTCTGATATCTTCGTTCTGATAAATTCATCAATGTAGGTTTTATATTCACCGCCCTGGATGAATAAATCACTAAAATCATAGAATTCTCCGGTGGTTATATCAATAAAGAAGAATTCCCTGAGAGGCATACCGTGTGCAGCACCTTCATAATAATCATAACCACTCATGGAGATGGTTAATAAATTCTTGGTTAATGTAGCGATAAAGGTATCATTTACGGACAAATTATCATCTACTGTGATATTCGCACGGGATTCGGTGAACTCGGTCTCCAGTTGTTCGTTAATGCTCTTCTGGATAGCAGAATCCTTCAGGCCCTCTACTTGAGGATAACGAACCATAACCGATCGTAAGGGTTTAAACTTCAGTTCCTTTACGGTGATTCCATTTTCCAGAGAGGTAGTAGTATCCGCTTGCCATAATACGGTATTATCTAGGCGGTAATAAGCCAGATCACCGTCAATCTCAGCC
>JAEZKL010000124.1 GCA_023415475.1 Bacillota bacterium
AGATCCGCAAGAGGGAGCATTATGAGAAGCCCAGCGTAAGACGTAAGAAAAAGTCTGAAGCGGCTAGAAAACGCAAATATTAATTCGTTTAAGGGACTTCCGGTAGTTATCTGCCGGAAGTTTTTTACGTTCCAAAATAAATCAAAAATACATGATTTATATGGTTCGTGTAAATAAAAATCATGGTTTACGATTTTCATTTGTAGAGCCTTTGATGACAAATGAAAATCTGTTTTTGATTTCATTTGTAGATCCTTCGATGACAAATGAAATGTTTTTCATTTGTATTTTCAGTAATTTATTTTAAGAATCTATAATCCTTTCGATTTAGTCTACTAATTCTGATATTTTCATATATTATCTATGAAAGCCAGCGATATAAGTATAAGAATTTGAATTCATCCTACATGAGGTGAGTTCAGTTTGCCTGTATCATTTGAATATGATATATAGTTTATTATGGCTTTATTTTAAGGGAGGTAATGTATGAAGAATCGCCTGAAATCATCCCACGAGCAATTTAAAAAGGATGCGAAAAATACACTCTATGCCGGACTTAGCCAGAAAAAGAAAGACAAAAAGGAGCAGAGAATTTCCTTCATGGAGGAGATATCGAATCGAATGGGGCTACCGGCTGATGTTTTGGCAGGAGCTCCTATTATAACGGCTACCGGAAGGAATGAAATATGTTTAGAAAATTATAAGGGCATTATTGAATATAACGGTAATTTTATTAAGGTACAGACAAAGCAATGCAGGGTTTGCATTGAGGGTAAGCAATTAAATATTCTCTATTTTACAGAGGATGAGATGAGAGTGATCGGTTATATCCAAGCCATATACTACCAATGATGGAATAATTATCAGCTGGGAGGGAAGTCAATGCTACTAAAACTGCTGAACTGGATCAGAGGTATTCTTTGGGTACAGATTAGTGGTACCGCACCGGAACGTTTTATTAATTTATGCTGCAATAAACAGATATTTATCTGGAACTTGATTCAGGTAGACGAAGGTTATCAGTTCTGTATTCTGGCGCGCAATTATAAGAAATTGAAGCCGATTGCCAGAAAGACGAAGATTGTTCCTAAGATTAAGAGAAAAAGAGGTCTTGTATTCATCCTGCACCGTTATAAGAAAAGAATCGGCTTCTATGCAGGTGTTATTCTCTGTATACTTCTGATCTATATGATGTCGCTGAATATCTGGGATATCAGTATTCTGGGTGGCTCTAAATATACGCCGGAGACCATGCTTAAGTTTCTGAACGAGAAGCAGGTTTATACCGGAATTCAGAAGAAGAGGGTGAATTGTCAGGAGATTGAAGAAACAATCCGCCTGACCTATAAGGATATCGGTTGGGTATCCGCTGAGATTCGGGGAACTAGGCTTATCATAAAGATTACAGAGACAAATATGCCTGCTCCTGCGAAGCCTGCGTTAGAACCAAGTCATATCATTGCAACGAAGGATGTCATTATTAGGGATATTATCACGCGGTCAGGTACTCCAATGGTGAAGATAGGGGATGTCGTTAGAAAAGGTGACATTCTGATATCCGGTATTAACACAATCATGGATGATTTCGGTGTAGAGATCAGTAAGGAACCGGTCGTTGCAGATGGTGATATCCGCTGCAGCTCCTTCTACGATTATAAGGATGTTTTTTCGATGAATTATACATATAAAAACTATTCGGGAAGGTCCAAAAAAGGCTATTATATTACCCTTTTCGCGAAAAAATTATTTTTATATAATCCTAGTAATTCCTATGATATATATGATATAATTGTAAACGAAAAAACGCTTCATATAACAGACAGCTTTTATCTTCCTTTCCGATATGGTCAGATTCAAACAAGAGAATACTTTGAGGAAAAGAGAAAGTATACAGAGGAAGAGGCACAAGCTATAGCAAAGGCACATTTAAAAAGATATTTTGATAAATTAATAGGGAATGATGTGTTAATTACACAGAATAATGTAAAAATAACGATACAAAATAATAAATGTATTACCGCTGGGAGAATTATTGTTGAGGAACCGGCTTGGGAATACAAAACAATACAGGAAAATGAGTGGAGGATCGAGCCGGCCGATGAGCATAATGGAGACAATAATTGATATACCCGCAGAACATGAAAAGAACGTATTTGGTGGGTTTGACGCTTATGTTAAGATAATTGAAAGAGCCTTTAATGTTACGATTATTGCGAGAAACGGAGAAATTAAGGTCGTTGGTGCCGCAGAGGATGTGACGAAGGCAAAAAGTGTATTCATACAGCTGTTGGAGCTATCTAAGCGTGGTAATCAGATCACGGAGCAAAACGTAAATTACGCGATTTCCTTAGGCTATGAAGATAAGGAAAGAGCAATCGTAGAAATTGATAAGGATTTAATCTGCCATACCATCAGCGGAAAACCGATCAAGCCGAAGACCCTGGGACAGAAGACCTATGTGGACCAGATCCGTAATAAGATGATTGTCTTTGGTGTGGGTCCTGCCGGAACCGGTAAGACATATCTGGCTATGGCGATGGGAATTACCGCCTTTAAGAATGATGAGGTCAGCAAAATTATCTTAACCCGTCCGGCAATTGAAGCAGGTGAGAAGCTGGGCTTCTTACCCGGAGATTTGCAGAGTAAGGTTGACCCTTACCTTCGACCCCTTTATGATGCCTTATATCAGATCATGGGACCGGAAGCTTATATTAAGAATTCTGAAAAGGGATTGATTGAGGTTGCGCCTCTGGCTTATATGCGAGGCAGGACCTTGGAAAATGCGTTTATTATTCTGGATGAAGCACAGAATACAACTCCGGCTCAGATGAAAATGTTCTTAACAAGAATCGGTTTTGGCTCTAAGGTGGTAATAACCGGTGACCAGACTCAAAAGGATCTTCCTCTGGGACAGAAATCCGGTTTGGATGTTGCTCTGAAGGTGCTTGGAAAGATTGATGATATTGGATTTTCCTACCTGACCAGTCAGGACGTTGTCAGACACCCTCTGGTACAGAAGATTGTTAAAGCTTATGATTCCTATGAAGAAAGACAGAAACGGTTTGAAAATAAAACCTCGGACAAGGAAAAGCACAAGAGTATTAAACGCGTTAATTTTAAATCCGAAAAGATCAGGGGAAACCGAGATGAGAGCAGGTAAGCATAACAGTACAAAAACAGAAGAAATCAATAATAAAACGATAATTACAAAGGTAGAGGATAGAAGACCCACGAATTCTATCCTTATTACCATATTACCTATTCTATCCATGGTGGCCACCATATTACCCGGTATCATGAATAAGACCTCCGGTGTAGAGATTGCCAAGGTAGCAATACTGACCATGATTTTAACTACAGTTGCAACCTTTTATATACGCCTTAATTTAGATGACTTGTTAGATAAAAAACTGGCGAAAACAGTGATTACACTAAGCTATCTGACTTCGCTTTGTTTGTTAATGATTGTTCCCAAACCTTATCTTTACTGCTTCTGGATGGTGGGTGGATTATTGGTGGCTATGACCATTGATAATAAGCTAGGCTTGTTGTTTCATTTCAGTTTATCCTTTATTATGGGTATCAGTTTGTCCCCGCAGCCCGAAATCATGCAGCCTGAGATCATGATTCATATTATGATTATCGGAGTTGTTATGAACCTCCTTTCCGGTGCCTTAAGATCTGCTTCAACTGCAATCTACGCAATGATAATTGTACTTTCTACGAATGTAACCCTTTCCTTTGTGATTAATAATTTTATCTTTAACACGAAGGTGAATTACAATTATCTATTTTCTTTGTTCAGTATCTTAGCGGTACTCATTACCGCCTTTTTGTTATGTTTGTTATATGATTTAGCAGCCGGCAATAGCAAGAATAAGGAATCAGAAGACGAGGAGACGGTGATACCGGAGCCCTTGTATACGGAGCAGCCTGTTAAAAACTCTGAACTTGAACTAAGTATACAAAGCATAACCTTAGATCAGGAGGAAACGAATTCTTCCCTTTTATCGTCTATGGAAGAGGAGGCTGCCACTAATCTGGATCGTATCATCGGTACCAGCTCCAGCTATGATGTACTGTGTTCGCCGACCAATGAGCTGCTAATGAGATTAAAGCAGCATTCTGAGGCACTTTATACTCATGCGCTTAATATTGGGGATCTCTCCGCAAGAGCGGCAAAGCTGATTGGGGTTTCCGAACAATTAGCCATGGCGGGAGGGCTGTATCATGAGATTGGGAAGCTGAACGGCAAAAATTATATCGAGGAAGGTCTGATTATTGCAGAGGATTATGCATTTCCCAAGGAATTGAAAGCAATCCTGCGGGAGCATAATATCAAGTACGATAAGCCGAATTCAGTGGAGGCGGCAATCGTAATGCTTTCTGACAATGTGGTTTCAACCATCGAATACATAGAGAAATCGGATGAGCGGAAGTTTACTACCAATAAGATCATAGATAACATTTTTCAGATGCGCATGGATAAAGGAACCTTTGATGGAGCGAATCTGTCTCTAAAGAATTTCAAGCTTTTAAAAGATTTCTATCAAAAGGAATTTGCTCGTGATGCACAGTAATGAGAAAGAAAGTGAGAACCTATGACTATTAATTTTGATTATGAAGTAACAAATCAGTTTGATTTTGATTTTGAAGCTATGGAGAAGAAGGTCGTGGAGGCTTGCCTTGATTATGAGCAGTGTCCATATGAGGCAGAGGTTAGTATCCTGCTTACCGATAATGAGCAGATCAGGGAGATTAATCAGGAATACCGTGGGATAGATACACCCACTGACGTATTATCCTTCCCGGCTATTGAGTATGATACACCAGGCGATTTTTCTGAGCTCGAGGAGGCTGCATCAGAGTATTTTCATCCGGAGACGGGTGAGCTTCTGTTAGGAGATATTGTAATCTCGATTGACCGGGCCATATCACAGGCAGAGGAATATGGTCATTCCTTAATGCGTGAGCTTGCCTTTTTAACTACTCATAGCATGTTCCATTTGTTTGGTTACGATCATATGGAGGAAGAAGAACGAAGGGTAATGGAGGAGAAGCAGGAGGCCGTTCTGGACAAGCTTCAGATTCTGAGATAAGCGTTAAGAGACTATAACGAAAGGTATGAAGGGTACATGAAAAAATACACCTATTTTTTACTAGTAATACTGACGATAATGCTCCTGTTCGGTTGTAAGAAGGATGACGGGTATAACGGAAGTGTAATACAGGATTATCAGGAACAATACGATAATAATCAGAACAATGGTACACCTACACCGGGACTTACAGAGAGTGTAACACCAACTGAGACACCGGAGGATGTCAATCACGAGGGAATGATGCGAAGCTATTTGAGCGGATTATGGGTGCCGATCGAAATAGGAACCAAACGTCCTTATGCATTTCAATTTAGCAATTTTAAGACAGTAAGGAACCAATGGGGTATCAGTCAGGCCGATATCGTATATGAGTGTATCGTAGAAGGCGGTATTACGAGACTTCTCGGAATTGGTGAGAATTATTCGGGAGACAGAATTGGCTCAACCCGTAGTTCGAGACATTATTTTGTGAGTATTGCAGATGAATATGATGCAATCTATATCCATTATGGTAAAACCAAGTATGCCACAGCAAAGATCAAGGAGCTGGGCATCGATAATCTGGATGGTGAGACAGGGATAGGAACCACCGTATTTTATCGTGACAAATCCATGAAGGCTCCTCATAATGCCTTCGCATCCCTAAAGGGTATTCTGGCGGGAATTGAGAAAAAGGGCTATGAGACAAAATATGAGGAGGGCTATGAACCTCATTATCGCTTTTATGAAGAGGATACGGATTTAGTAAGCGATACAGCCGTCAATAAGCTTACGGTTGACTTCTCGGGCTATAACACACCTTATTTTGAATACAATTCCGCGGACAAGCTGTATTACCGATATCAATTCGGAGAACCTCATAAGGACTCGAATACCGGTGAGCAGTTACGTTTTAAGAATATTATTATTCAATTTGTGAAGGAATGGGATATTGACCGCAATGATTATCAGACCATGGACCTGGAGAATGCCACCGGATCAGGTTATTATATTACAAACGGTAAGATGATTAAGATAACCTGGAAGAAAAATGAGGACAAGCGCTTTATGAGGTATTATAATGAGGCGGGAGAAGAGCTTACCATCAATCCGGGAAAAACCTACATAGCCTTATTTCCCAGGGATCGTGAAGAGGATGTAGTGATAAACTAGTTCATAAGGTTTAGCTTTGTCCAATTATTTAACATGAATCAAGATACGCTTTGCATAATGCAGGCTTGAGAACAGAATCCGTACTTCAGATAAAAAGAATCAAGCATACAGTTGTGAAAAAGGAGAAAGAATATGTCATCGCGAAATAAAAGTAACCATTTTCTGATACAAGGAAGTATATTAGCAGTAGCCTCCATACTGGTACGTGTGATCGGTCTGCTATATCGTATTCCAATGGTGCGGATCATTGGGCGAGAAGGTATGGGAGTGTATTCGAATGCGTTCGAGGTGTATAATATCGCTTTGATCCTTTCCTCCTATAGTATTCCTCTGGCAGTGTCCAAGCTGGTTGCTGTAAGAAGGTATAATAAAGAACATCGTAATTCCTACCGAGTCTTTTTGAGTGCGATGATTTTTGCAGTTACTGTCGGATTAATTGCTACGTTGATTGTATTTTTTGGCGCCAATATTCTGGCTACACTTTTATTTGACAGCCCGGCTACTACCTTACCGTTACAAATACTTGCACCGACCATATTCGTATTCTCAATCATGGGAGTCTTAAGAGGCTTTTATCAAGGAAAGAACACAATGATTCCTACTGCTGTTTCGCAGGTGCTGGAGCAGATTGTAAATGCAATTGTCAGTGTGGCTGCCTCCTGGATATTAATTAAGAATAATAGTGCAGCTCCGAATATGTCTACTTATGGTGCAGCGGGAGGTACCTTCGGTACCCTGGCAGGTGCCATAGTATCGCTCCTTTTCTTGTTATTTGTATTTGTGATCTATAAGCCGGTTTTGAATAAGCAGATGAGACATGATACAACAGAGCACCGCGAGAGTTATTCAGACATTTTTAAGCTTCTGCTTCTTACGACTGCACCGATTATTTTAAGTCAGACTGTATATCAGATCAGCGGCTTGATTGATAGCTCCCTTTTTGGTCATATCATGAAGGGAAAAGTAATCTCGGCCTTTGATATACCTGTGTTACTTTCCGAGGGTGCTGCAGCAGGGCAGTTTTACATTGAAGAATACCGTAATACCTTAATCGGTATCTATAGCAGTGAATACCGTCTGCTTACTAATGTACCGGTTGCTATTGCTACCGCGATCGGAGCGGCCATCGTTACCACCGTTTCAGCCGATATGGCCGGGGGAAGAATCAATTCCATATGTCATAAAGTGCATGCAGCGGTGAAATTCAATATGATTATCGCCATTCCTGCTGCAATCGGAATGGCAGTTTTAGCTGCTCCTTTCATGGCACTTATTTTCGGAGATAGATTTGCATTATCGGCAAATCTAATGATGCTGGGCTCTATATCCATCGTTTTTTATGCTTACTCCACCGTATCCTCCTCCATTCTTCAAGGAATTAATCAAATGAAGCTTCCGGTGATTCATTCGGCAATCTCCCTCGGAGTTCATGTTATTATTGTATTTTTACTACTTTATTTTACACCCTTGAGTACCTATGCGTTAGTAATCGGAAATGTTACCTTTCCCTTAGTGGTATGTATCCTTAACTGGCTTTCCATCGCCCATCATCTGGGATATCAGCAGGAAATCATTAAGACCTTTGTGATACCGACGGTGAGCGCCGGTTTGATGGGAGTGGTTACTTATTTCTCTTATCAGGCCTTCATGCTCTGGATAGGGAATATGTTAGCATCAACCATACTGGCTTTCTTTATAGCACTTATTATTTATTTTGCCTTATTGATTTTCATGAAGGGTGTTAATGAGGAGGAGCTCAGCTTTATACCAAAGAGCGGTGCTATCATACGTGCATTAAAGAAGCTGCATCTGCTGTAGACAATATAGAAGCATGATTCGAATCGGAGCTGATATTACTAACGTTAGCGTTAGTGAATCGGCTCTTTTTTATTTAATACCGCACCGTAATAACATGTTTACCGGAACGGTTGGAATATAATAAGCAAAGCTTACTATAATTGTATAAAAAAGTAAAATATGGAGATAATAATGCCGAAGGAGTGGTTTTCGTATGAAGCTGAAAAAGGCGTTAATTTATCTCGGAAGCTTTGTTTTAATAAGTGTTATGTTCAGTACCTGCTATTACATGAGTTATTTGCATGCATTAAATGAATTTAATCAGAAAGCAATTGAGCGGAAGGATCAGCTCCTGGCTCTTACTCAAAAGGCTGAACCTACCCCGGAAGCGGAAAATGAGTCCGATACCGTATCGGCTAATGAGCAGTCAGAAGCTATTGTATTACCTACAACGAAATATATCCTCGAGATATATAATATGAAGTCAGATAAGCTGGATACCCAGGAATTGAATCCGCCTGCTTATCTGGTGGGACTGACTCGTGCACAGATAGTTGAATATCTGAATGCTTACATGAAGGATTTACCTTTGTCGGAATATAATAAGGGATTGATTTCCTATGAATTGAACCGATTTTCCGATACAGAGGTCGTAATCAAGAAAACTTATAATGAAGACTTCGTTCCGTTCCGTTTCTATGTTGTGGTGAAGGATGGTTATGTAGTTGTGTACAACAGTGATCTTAAGAGTGTATACAGCTATACTCATATACTGGCCTCCGAACTGCCGGAAGAGGACAGAATCGCTTTAAGTCAGGGTATCTATCTGAACAGCCTTGAAGAGCTATATTCTTTACTGGAAAGCTTTTCAAGCTGATACTGTTCTAAACGGTAGAAATGCTTTACATGGAGGCTTCTATTGTTCCCTTGGGTTTCTTATTGGTGATGGAAAGAAAAGCTTGAAATAATGCCTTGGTTAAAATATAATAAAACAAATCCATTATATTAATATGATTTGTTTGTAGGAGGCTGTTCAAGTGGAATATGACGTAATCATCGTTGGCGCCGGAGCTTCCGGTTTAATGGCTGCGATTGCCGCAGCAAGACAGGGAAGTTCGGTGCTTGTGATAGAACGCAAAGAGAAGCCCGGAAAAAAAATACTGGCAACCGGTAATGGAAAGTGTAATTTTACGAATCGCTTCCAGACAACCGATTGCTATCGCTCGGATGACAGCGCATTTGCTATGAAGGTGCTGTCTTGTTTTGATGTTTCAAAAACCCTCGAATTCTTTGAGGACTTAGGTATCTATCCCAAAGAGCGTGAGGGTTATTATTATCCCAATTCGGAGCAGGCAGCCAGTGTGGTTCAGGTTCTGGTGTTGGAGAGTAAAAGATTGGGAGTATCATACCGGTATTCAGAGACGGTAATTGAGATAGTAAAGCCATATTTTGAGGTGATTACAGAGAGTGCGGAGGACAAAAAACGTCATCGTTACCATGGAAAGAACCTGATTATTGCCGCCGGAGGCTGTGCCTCACCGCAGCTTGGGTCGGACGGTAGTGGTTATGACCTAGCAAAAAGCTTGGGACATAGTATGATTAAGCCCTTACCGGCACTGGTTCAATTGAGATCTCCGGATAAATATTGTAAGACGGTATCCGGTGTCAGGGTTTATGCCAGAGTCACAGCTTTTGACAGGGAGAAGGAGCTTGGGATGGAAGAGGGAGAAATCATCTTTACGGATTACGGTATCTCCGGAATTCCCATCATGCAGCTCAGTCGATTTGTGGCAAAATCATTGGACAAGGGAAAGAGCTGCTGGCTCACACTTGATTTCATAAAGGATAGGTCGAAGGAAGAACTGAAAAGTATCCTTAAGCATCGGATACAGCAGGATCCGGGTAAAAGCCTGGAGGAGATGCTGATCGGGCTCTTCAATCATAAGCTCAATTATATTCTGATCAAAGAAGCAAAACTAGATCCGACCATGCCTTCCGCTAAGGTAACGGACCGTGATATAGATATTTTGACACAGCAGATGAAAAGCCTCAAGCTTCAGATCAACGGAACAAACTCCTTCGAGAATGCTCAGGTCTGCTGTGGTGGTGTAAAGACCAGTGAGATTGATGCCGCAACCATGGAATCCAGACTGGTGAAGAAGCTATATCTGGTCGGTGAGCTTGTAGATGTGGATGGCACCTGCGGTGGTTACAATCTACAATGGGCATGGAGCTCCGGTTATCTGGCGGGGACAAATGCAGGAAGGCACGGTTATTAACATGATAAGAATAACACAAATAAAGCTTCCCATCAGGCATAAAGAAGAGGACCTGATCAATGCAATCGCGAAAGCGTTGAAGCTGCCGGCAAAAAGAATCCTGAATTATCAGATTATCAAGAGGTCCATTGATGCCAGAAAGAGCGAAATAAAATACATTTACACCATCGATACAACGGTTTCCCTTGACCAGAAGGAAAAGGAAGCAGTTATCATTAGCCGATGCCATAACGAGAATGTAGCACTGGCGAAGACAGAGGGATATCGATTCGTTCAGTCGGGTGAGGAGCCTCTTTCCCATCGACCGGTTGTTGTCGGAACAGGTCCTGCCGGCTTATTTACAGCTTATCTTCTGGCTAAGAACGGCTATCAACCCCTGGTTCTGGAACGTGGTTACGAGGTACGTAAAAGAGTGGAAGCAGTCGAGCATTTCTGGAGAACGAATGAGTTAAATCCTGATTGTAATGTTCAATTCGGCGAAGGTGGCGCAGGGACCTTCTCTGACGGTAAGCTGAATACTCTTGTTAAGGATGCCAACAATCGATATCGTTTGGTTATGGAGACCTTTGTTCAATTCGGGGCACCTTCGGACATTCTCTATCTGAATAAGCCGCATATCGGTACCGATAAGCTACGTTATGTCGTAGAGAATATGAGAAATGAAATTATTCGGTACGGTGGAGAGGTTCGCTTTGGCACCACTTTGACGGATCTGATCATAGAGCAGGGAAGCTTAAAAGCAATTGAGGTTAATCAAAAGGAAGTCATCCCCTGTGAATTACTTGTTACAGCAATTGGGCACAGTGCCAGAGATACCTTTACAATGTTCCATAGAAGGGGACTGGAGCTGACAGCAAAAGCCTTTGCTGTCGGTCTTCGAATTGAGCATAAACAGAGTATGATCAGTCAGTCGCAATATGGAAATGAATATATCCATCTTCCGGCCGCAGATTATAAGCTGACGCATCAGACCGGCAAGGGACGCGGGGTATATTCCTTCTGTATGTGTCCGGGAGGCTTTGTAGTCAATGCATCTTCTGAGCTGGGGTATGTCGCAGTGAACGGCATGAGTAATTACAAACGGGACGAAGTCAATGCTAACAGCGCCATCGTTGTGACAATACAGCCGGAGGATTTTGGCTCCGGTGATCCCTTAAGCGGGATTGAGTTTCAACGTAAAATTGAAAAAGCTGCTTATCAGGCAGGAAAAGGCTCAGTTCCGGTTCAGCTGTTTGGTGACTTGTTAAGAGACAGGGATAGTGTTACAATAGGAAATGTTACTCCGAATATCAAAGGTGATTATCACCTGACGAACCTGAACAACTGCTTACCGACGGATATTATGGATTCGCTGAAGGAAGGAATTCTCGCCTTTGATCATAAGCTTAAGGGCTTTGCCGATGAGGAAGCGATACTGTCAGGAGTTGAAAGCAGAACCTCATCACCGGTCAGAATCCAAAGAGATGAACGCTTTGAAGCTAATATCAAAGGCGTCTATCCTTGCGGGGAGGGTGCAGGCTACGCAGGCGGAATCACCTCCGCAGCGATTGATGGAATTAAAGTATTTGAAGCAATAGCTGGACGTTTTCAGCATTTATAAGCTTAGGATAAAGGATAATAGATTGAAAAATATATAATTTTTCAATCGCAAATTTGTGCTACCGCCCAAGTGTGTTGGTAGCATGAAGTATTATTATGGTGGAGGAATTTATGATGCAAGGTAGAGAGCTATTAAAGGATAAAAAAAGAGTTGTAATAAAGATCGGATCTTCTTCCTTAACACATCCGGAGACAGGAAGCTTGAATCTGGAGAAGATGGAACGATTGATAAGAATACTCACGGACATGCGTAATCAGGGAAAGGATGTCGTATTGGTAACCTCCGGTGCAATTGCGGTAGGAAGAAAGGCTCTTGGTATTAAAGAACGACCGACAAAGCGTTCCATCAAGCAGGCCTGTGCTGCGGTTGGCCAGGCAAGCCTCATGATGGTATACCAGAAGCTGTTTGCTGAGTATAATCAAATAGCAGCCCAGATATTAATGACCAAGTATACGATGATAAATGATATCAGCCGGAATAATGCCAAGAATACCTTTGAGGAATTGTTCGCGATGGGTGTAATTCCGATTGTAAATGAAAATGATACCGTTTCCACAGAGGAATTGGATCTTGATTTCGGAGATAATGATACCTTGTCCGCAATCGTTACCGCATTGGTTGAGGGGGATCTGTTGATTCTATTATCGGATATTGACGGTCTTTATACCGATGACCCGCATACCAATAAGGAGGCTTCACTGATTTCCTGTGTAACACAAATCAATGAAGAGCTATCTAGTATGGCAAAAGAGACGGCCAGTAATGTCGGAACAGGTGGAATGACAACCAAGGTATCCGCTGCAAAAATCGCCACCGCTTCCGGTGCTGATATGGTGATCACCAATGGAGATAATGTCAGAAATATTAGTCACATCCTGGAGGGCAGAGAGATAGGTACCCTGTTCCAATCACAGAAACGAGAGAATTTTAATATCATGGATTATTTTACCTCCAAGCAATATCAAAATTAGAAAGGTTTCCATATGAACGAACAAAGAATTGCAAGAATTAATGAATTATACCATAAATCTCAAAAGGAAGGCTTGAGTGAAGAAGAGAAAGCAGAACAAGCTAAGCTTCGAAGCGAATATGTAGCTGCGATCCGTCAGAACCTTCGCGGTACCTTAGAGAATGTATCCCTTGTGAATCCGGATGGATCCATTACCAAGGCTTCCGACTTAAAAAATAAATAAATTTAAAGCTGCATCGAAGATTTAGCCTGGAATGTTAGGGAAGGATTAGATTCCTATCAGCAGATTTTAATGACAGCTATCATGATATTTTAAGAATAGGATGATATGATATGACAAAGGCCGAAATCAGAAGATATATGAAAGAACTGAGAAGTAATATCTCCGATGATGAACGAAAGACATATGATGATGCAATCCTGCAGCATTTTTTGTGTACGAAGGAGTACCAACATTGCAAGAGACTATTTTGCTATATCTCCTTCGGCTCTGAGCTTAACACCACAGCAATCATCCATCAGGCATTACAGGAGGATAAACAGGTTTATGTACCACGAGTGGAAGCAGATCGTCGGATGGAGTTTTACCGCCTGGAAGACATTAATAATCTGCAGCCAAGTAACTTTGGAGTACTGGAACCCTTATCGGAGGAGACAAAGCGATATCAGGTGACGCTCCATAATGAAGCGTCGCATATCAATTTAATGCTTCTGCCGGGATTAGCCTTTGATACTACGGGTAACCGGATTGGATACGGTGCCGGCTATTATGACAGGTATCTAACAAGGTATCCGGATAAGCATTTTTATAAAATAGCGGCATGTTATGATTTTCAATTAATGGAGCATATTGCAGCTGAGGAATATGATGTAAAAGCAGATGCAATCATTACACCGACGAAGTGGATATTATGCAATTAGTGAATAACGTATGTTAACTCCAACCATAATACTCGGTTGGAGAAGGAGAGGAGGAAATATATGAATCATCTTGAACAGCTGGGAAGCAACGCGAAGAAAGCATCCACCAAATTAAATCTTCTTGGTCAGGAGGAGAAGAACACGGCTCTGAGAGCCTGTGCCGGGGCTTTGTTGGAAGCGCAAGTTGAGATTTTATCTGCAAATGATATTGATGTAAAGCAAGCGGAAGCGAATGGCGTAAAAAGCTCCTTGATAGACCGATTGAGACTGACACCGGAACGAATTCAGGGCATGGTAGACGGTATCCTGGAAATATGTGCGTTACCTGATCCCATCGGTGAGGTGTTATCCATGACGGTACGCCCCAACGGTCTACAGATCGGACAAAAGGTGGTTCCGCTCGGAGTAGTCGGGATTATTTATGAATCAAGACCGAATGTAACTGCGGATGCCTTCGGTTTATGCTTCAAGACCGGAAATGCAGTAATTCTTCGTGGCGGCAGTGATGCAATTCACTCAAACCAGGCAATTGTGAAAGCACTGAGAAACGGTCTTCATAATGCAGGTATTACGGAGGATGCCGTATCTTTGGTGGAGGATACCTCCAGAGAGGTAGCAAGAGATTTTATGAAGCTTAACCGCTACATTGATGTCTTGATTCCTCGCGGTGGCGCAGGCCTGATTAAGACTGTAGTGGAAAACAGCACGGTTCCGGTAATTGAGACCGGTACCGGCAACTGTCATGTTTATGTCGATGAATTCGCTGATTTTAAGATGGCCTTAGATATTATTGATAATGCGAAAACCCAGCGTCTCGGGGTGTGCAACACCTGTGAATCCTTAGTGCTGCACGAAAAGATTTATCAGGAGTTTATTCCTATGCTATATGACAGATTACATGCGAAGGAGATTGAGATTAGGGCGGATGAACGCGCATGTGCATTGCATAAGGGCTTGGTCCCTGCAACGGATGAGGATTATGCGACGGAATATCTGGATAAGATCATTTCCTTAAAGGTAGTTAACAGCATTGAGGAGGCGATCGCACATATCAATTACTACAGTACGAAGCACTCGGAAGCTATTGTGACAAAGGATTATGAGCATGCGATGAAATTCCTAAATGAGGTTGATTCGGCAGCGGTTTATGTTAATGCCTCCACCAGATTTTCCGATGGGTATGAATTTGGTCTTGGTGCGGAGATCGGTATCAGTACCCAGAAGCTTCATGCAAGAGGGCCTATGGGGTTAAAAGCATTAACAACAATCAAATATATTATCTTCGGAAACGGACAGATTAGACCATAGCGAATAAAGAATTTCTAATAATAGAAATTCTTAGGAAGAACTGCGAAGTTCGCACAGTGGTGCTCACTCCTTGTTCTTCCGAGCTTTTGAGATATCATAAAGGGATATGATTTATCGTTGTTATGGATTCAGGGAAGGAAGAGGATAAAAGATGGAAGAAAAGAAGGTTTATGATTTCCCTTCAGGGAATGGCTTTGGCAGTTTTATGAAACGTTTTGGTAAGTTGATTATCATCCTTGCGGTAATCATCGTTTTAATTATTATCTCCACCAGTGCTTTTTTCGAAATTAAAGAGCAGGAGCAGGCTGTGGTCACCACATTTGGCAAAGCGCAGACAGTAAGTACTGCCGGTCTACATTTTAAGATACCGTTTATTCAACAGGTTCATAAGGTAGACACCACGATTAAGAGCTTAACCATTGGTTATGATTTAGAGACCAATGAGAAAAACGAGTTGGAATCCATGATGATTACTAAGGATTTTAATTTTGTTAATGTAGACTTCTACTTAGAATACAGAGTATCGGATCCGGAGAAAGCTCTATATGCCTCTAAGGAGCCGGTTAAAATACTTAAGAATATTGCTCAGAGCAGTATTCGTATGGTAGTTGGCAGTTACGATGTCGATAGCGTAATCACGACTGGTAAGCTGGAGATCCAATCCGCTATCAAAGCCTCCATTTTGGAGATGTTAGAGAAGCAGGATATCGGTATTCAATTAGTGAATATTACGATACAGGACTCCGAGCCACCGACCGCTGCGGTTATGGAGGCGTTTAAATCTGTTGAGACTGCTAAGCAGGGTAAAGAAACCGCATTAAACAATGCAAATAAATATAGTAATGAGCAGTTACCTAAAGCAGAAGCTCAGGTAGATAAGATACTACAAGACGCACAGACCAGTAAGACACAGAGAATCAATGAAGCTTACGCTGAGGTATCAAGATTCAATGAGATGTACAAGGAATACCTTAAGTACCCTCTGATTACCAAGCAGAGAATGTTCTACGAGGCGATGGAAGATGTCCTTCCTTCTCTGAAGGTTGTTATTGACAGCGGGGACGGAAATATCCAAAAGCTATTGCCTCTAGATAGTCTGACGGAAGGAGGTACAAGGTAATGAAAAAAGCTAAAAAATTAACAGGAGCATTCATTCTGATTATTATCATATTTGGAATAATCACTTTATTTTCTACTGCGATTGTTACCAAGGAAAATGAATATACGTTAGTAAAAAGGTTTGGAAAGATTGAGCGAGTGAATAGCGAAGCTGGCTTAACCTTGCGTACCCCCTTTATCGAGAACGTGGATGTATTGCCAAAAAGTATCCAATTCTATGATATGGAGGAATCTGAAGTAATAACCATGGATAAGAAGACAATGGTTGCGGACAGCTATGTGCTCTGGAGAATTAAGAACCCGATCCTCTTTGCACAGACCTTGAATTCCTCGATCGTTGCTGCAGAGGGCAGAATCGATTCTATCGTATACAATGCTATGAAAAGTGAAATCAGTAGCCTTTCCCAAGCCGATGTCATCAGTGGCAGGGATGGTGAGCTAAACCAGGGCTTCATGGAGAATATCGGTTCCTCTATGGAGCAATACGGAATTGAGCTGATCTCTGTTGAAACGAAGCATCTGGATCTGCCCAGTGATAATAAGAATGCAGAATTTGAGAGAATGATCTCAGAGCGCGGACAGATCGCTGCAACCTATACGGCACAGGGTGAATCGGAGGCTCAGAAGATTCGTAATACTACGGATAAAGAGGTGTCGATCAGCATCTCTAATGCAGAAGCAGAGGCGGCCAAGATTATAGCCGAAGGTGAATCTGAATACATGAGAATTCTGTCAGAGGCATACTCCACCGAATCAAAGAGTGAGTTCTACACCTTCATCCGTTCTCTTGAGGCTGCCAGAGCTTCCTTAAGCGGTGAAGATAAGACCTTGATTCTGTCGAAGGATTCTCCGATCGCTAAGATATTCTATGATGTAAAATAAGAAGTTTTGCTTTTTAAATAATAGTTATAAGGAAGGCTGTTTCGTATCTCCCTCATATATTGGGAGTCTATCAGCCTTCCTTTTTATTCATGACAAGTGAATTAGTTTACCAACCCATCTTTTTTTGCACATAAGCAATGTGAGCAATGTGAACAAAAACGGCTTGTTCCACATTCTGCAAGCTTGCTTGTATATATGCGAACGCGCACATATGAATAATGTCTGCAAGCGGACATTTAATATATTTCATTAGAGAATACAAAATAATTGGTCTTAAAATCAGGGTAGCCTCATATAATGATGTGACAAATAATCGCCTAATGTTAGCAGGTTATGAGAAAGGCATGGTTATTTATATGATAATCAATTTAGAGGAGACTGATTTTCTTTACGATAAATATATACGGGCAGCAAAATGTCTGGCGAAGCAATATGATAGCATTCTAAAATATGTCACGATTGGCGAGACCCATGACAATCGTGAAATTGTTTTATTAAAACTGGGCTTGGGACAAAACTATATGATCTGCTGTGGTGGAGTCCATGGAAGAGAGACGGTTAATCCGATTGTTCTATTAAAAATCATTGAGTATTATGCAGATTTGTATATGAACTTCAGACAACAGAAGCTTGCACTTAAGAAGAAGCTTGGAAATCCGAATGTTCATGTAAAGGAAGAATATGAACAAATGCTTTATGGTGCCTGTATATATGAGCTGCTTCAGACTTATACCATATTATTTATTCCGTTGCTGAACCCGGACGGTTATATGATTGCACAGAAGGGTTATGGTATCCTTCGTGATGTGCGTCTGAGGCAAGCCTGTGAGAATAGGAATATCGATTACAAGGAGTGGAAGGAGAACGGAAGAGGGGTAGACATTAACCGTAATTTCCCGTCACAGTTATGGAAACAGAAATTTGACGGTGACTATCCGGCCAGTGAAGAGGAGACTAAGGCATTAATCCGACTGTTCCATGAATATCCCAGCATAGGATTTCTGGATATTCACTCAAGAGGAAGAGAGATTTACTATTACCGGAATAAAATGCCGGAAAGCTATAATAAGAAGCAGCTGGATATCGCTACCAGGTTATGTGAGATAACGGAGTATGAGATGGTTCTTCCGGAGGAGGAGATCGATGCCGGTGACAGCGGCGGGAATACGGTTCACTATTACAGTGAGTATTTCCATAAACCTGCCATAACAATTGAAACAGTGGAGGATGAGGCTGAATTTCCATTGAAGGATTTATATCGGACTTCTACCTTTAAAGAAATCAAGCTGCTTATATCAGAATTTGGCTTTATGCTTCTTTAATCCGGATTAATGATCAATAACAGTACAAGGCCATTCCAATGATACTTACCTACGGGAACCATATATTGACATATGCAGATATAAAATTTATACTATACTTAATATTCAGCTATGAATGTCCTAAAATATTGACTTGTTAGTGTCAGGTTACTTATGAAACCCTAAGCCTAAAGAAGGTTGATTCGATAGGAGGATTATTTATGAAACACATATATGGTATATTCCTAAAAAGCGTTAGATACCTCATGGCTATCGTAATGGTTACACTTTTATTTACTGTGACAGCGAGCTGCAGCAACGATAAACGGGAGGCTGCCATATCATATGTGCTTAAGCAGATCTATCAAGCGCCTGATCCTGAGCTCATTAATTTATCTGATAAAATGTCAAAGGAAATTGATAACGCTTCAAAAAGTGGCACGGAATACAATCTAGAAAATAGTGAATTTTTCATAAGTCTGGCGAAGCAATATGAGGACTATATGACAGAAGAATATTACGAGAAATTGCTCAGCCGACGGATACCCTATCAATATCATTTGCTGATGACAGAACTGGGTTATGTTATGAATGTTCAGGATATCGATATTACTAAGAATGACAACAATGCCGAAGCTTACGATTTTGTCGTGAAACTCTCTTTCGAGCCTAAGGAAGGTGAGAGCAATAATCTTGAAATTCAGGGTTCTGCTCAATTTGAAAATGACAGTAATCGAATCAATTATCTTAATTTGCTGGAAGATAATCTGACGAAAAAGTTGACAGAACTGAATGCTTCCATGAAATAAGAATATTAAAGAAATAATAGTTGGCATTTATGTTATTTAATTTCGAAAATTCTGTTTACAAACCATATCGAAAAATGGTATACATAAGTATATGATTTTTGGAATGGAGAATAAAAATGTTAGAATTTGATTTGAATAACATAGATTTGACGAAGGAACCGGAATTACAGGAGCCACAGCGTCAATGGTATTACATTGCGAAATGTAGGGAGGCAATCAAGGCAAGAAGTGAAGAGTATGGACGTCCTTTAACCTATTGCATTACGACCTTCGGCTGTCAGATGAACAGTCGTGATTCGGAGAAGATAGCCGGTATTTTGAAGCAGATCGGTTATATCGAGGTAGAGTCTGAGGATGCAGATTTTGTCATCTATAATACCTGTACCGTCAGAGAAAACGCAAATAACAGAGTATACGGCAGACTTGGCTATGTGGGTAAGCTTAAGCAGAAGCACCCGGGCATGATGATCGCACTTTGCGGCTGCATGATGCAGGAGGCATCGGCAGTTGAAAAGATCAAATCCAGCTACCGATTTGTAGACATCATATTTGGCACCCATAATATCTTTAAGCTGGCTGAGCTGCTTCATATTCGCTTAGATTCCAAACGAATGGTAATTGATCTGTGGCAGAATACAGATATGATTGTGGAGAATCTGCCGAATGACCGTAAGTATCAGTTCAAAGCCGGTGTTAATATCATGTTTGGCTGCAATAATTTCTGCAGCTATTGCATCGTCCCCTATGTCAGGGGAAGAGAACGCAGTCGAAATCCGGAGGATATTCTTGAAGAAATCAAAGGTCTTGCGAAGGATGGTGTAGTTGAGATTATGCTGCTCGGACAGAATGTAAATTCCTACGGCAAGAATCTGGAGAATCCGATGACCTTTGCGAAGCTTTTACAGGAGATTGAGAAGATTGACGGGATTGAACGAATCCGTTTTATGACCTCCCATCCGAAGGATTTGTCCGATGAATTAATCGAGGTAATGAAATATAGCAAGAAGATATGTAAGCATCTGCATCTGCCGATTCAATCCGGCAGCACAAGACTCCTTAAGATTATGAACCGTAAGTATACCAAAGAAAGCTATCTGGAGCTGGTAGATAAGATTCGTGCTGCAGTTCCGGACATCTCCTTAACCACGGATATCATCGTAGGCTTTCCCGGCGAGACAGAAGAGGATTTTGAGGATACACTGGATGTCATTCGAAGAGTTGGTTATGACAGCGCTTTTACCTTCCTTTATTCCAAAAGAACCGGCACTCCTGCAGCCACCATGGAGGGGCAGGTAGAGGAAGCGGTAGCCAATCAGCGCTTTGACCGATTGCTGAAGGAGATACAGAACAGTTCGGCAAAGGCTGCCGGTAAGGATGAACATACCGTACAAAAGGTTCTTGTAGAAGATATCAGTGAGCAGGATCATGAGCTGTTAACCGGACGATTAAGTAATAATCTGCTGGTACATTTCAAAGGCAGCAAGACATTAATCGGAAAAATTGTAGAAGTGCATCTGGATGAGAGCAAGGGCTTCTATTATATGGGTAGTCTGGCTGAGTAAATCACTTCAACCTTCGCGTTAATAAAATTTAAAAATTAAATTTAAATAAATTTAAGTGATTATATGGTTTATCTATTTGAATAAATAATCAAAAATACGTTTAAAAATTATTGCTTTCAGATTATATTGTAGGTGTCCTCCAGAATTGTTCTATATATTGATACCTTATTTTGTCAGAATAGATAAATTATTCGTGAGTACACTTGACATATTAGCAAAAACAGTATAAAATTTAAGTGTTGTATATTCATTACAAGTGATAACATGATAAATTAGATATCATTTATATGATTTTGATCGTTTTTGGCTTGTATTGTACAATGAAAACTAAATAAGGAGGTGCTCCTGTGCCAGAGGCGTTAATAGTAGTAATTGCTATTGTAGCAACCTTTGTGGTAACAGCTATTCTTACCTGGATCATTGCAATTGCCTATCGCAAAAAGGTTTATGAAGCAAAGATTGGCAGTGCGGATGAAAAGGCAAGAGAAATCATAGATGAGGCGCTAAAAACAGCTGAAACTAAGAAGCGCGAAGCTTTACTCGAAGCCAAGGAAGAAGCTTTAAAGGCTAAGAACGAATTCGAGCGTGAGACTAAGGAACGTAGAGCTGAGCTACAACGCTATGAGAAGCGTGTTCTGACTAAAGAAGAAACTTTAGACAGAAAGACCGAAGCACTGGAAAAAAAGGAAGCCAGACTTTCGCAAAAGGAATCCGAGCTTGATAAAGTTAAGCAGGAAGTGGAGGAATTCCACGAGAGACAATTGCAGGAGCTGGAGAAAATTTCTGGATTAACCTCCGAACAAGCTAAGGAATATCTGATTAAGACTGTTGAAGAAGAAGTTAAACATGAAACTGCTCTGCTTATTAAGGATTTGGAAAGCAAAGCAAAAGAAGAAGCAGATAAGAAAGCAAAGGATTATGTAGTTACAGCAATTCAAAGATGTGCTGCAGATCATGTTGCAGAGACAACGATCTCCGTTGTACAGCTCCCTAACGATGAGATGAAGGGTAGAATCA
>JAEZKL010000065.1 GCA_023415475.1 Bacillota bacterium
TTGATACAATAACATACAACTTAATAAACTTACTTTTTATACAGCAACAGCAGCCCCATTACAGAGTGTCCTGTGGTGACGGGCTTTTCTTATAAATCAGGGACACAGGAGAGGAGCATGCTATGAAGAGAATGGTATTGTCGGTTCTGGTTGATAACACCGCCGGTGTTCTGAGCCGGGTAGCGGGATTATTCAGTAGAAGAGGGTATAATATCGACAGCTTGACGGTTGGAGAGACTCAGGATCCGGCTATCTCAAGAATGACTATATTAGCTCAAGGAGATGATCAGATCTTAGAACAGATCAGAAAGCAGCTGTTAAAGCTGGAGGATGTGATTGAGATCAAGGAGTTAGCTCCGGGAGAATCCGTGACACGAGAATTAATTCTGGTTAAGGTCACTGCTGCTGAGGGGGACCGCCAGGCGATTATGTCGATAGCTGATATCTTCCGCGCAAAGATCGTGGATGTAGCATTAGAATCCCTAATGATAGAGCTGACCGGCAATCAGGATAAGATAGATGCTTTTATCAAACTGCTAGGACCTTATACCATCAAGGAATTGGTAAGAACCGGTATCACAGGCCTTTCCAGAGGCTCCGGTGATATCGCTGATTATATTGATTAAATCAGTATCCGTTACATAAAAATGCAAAATACCTGCGAGGCAGGCTAATATAGGGAGGATCAATATCCTCCAAAACAATTATAAGGAGGATTTAGAAATGGCTAAGATTTATTATCAACAAGATTGCAATCTTTCATTATTAGAGGGAAAGACAATCGCTGTCATCGGTTACGGCAGCCAGGGACATGCACACGCACTGAATGCAAAGGAATCAGGAGCGCATGTTATTATTGGTCTTTATGAAGGCAGCAAGTCATGGGCTAAGGCAGAGGCAGCAGGCTTTGAAGTATATACAGCAGCAGAGGCTGCAAAGAAGGCTGATATCATCATGATCTTAATCAATGATGAGAAGCAGGCTAAGATGTATAAGGAATCCATCGCTCCGAACCTGGAGGCCGGTAATGCGTTGATGTTCGCCCATGGCTTCAGTATCCATTTCGGTCAGATTATTCCTCCCGCAGATGTAGACGTATTAATGATTGCTCCGAAGGGTCCCGGACATACAGTAAGAAGCCAGTATCAGGAAGGCCGCGGTGTACCTGCTTTAATTGCAGTTCATCAGAATGCGACAGGAAAAGCTCATGATATTGGTCTTGCTTATGCACTTGCCATCGGTGGTGCAAGAGCCGGTGTACTTCAGACCACCTTCCGTGAAGAGACCGAAACTGACCTCTTCGGTGAGCAAGCTGTTCTCTGCGGCGGTGTTACCGCACTTATGAAGGCAGGCTTTGAGACACTGGTAGAAGCAGGATATGAGCCTGAGAGTGCTTACTTTGAGTGTATCCATGAGATGAAGCTGATCGTAGACTTAATCAATGAGAGCGGCTTTGCAGGAATGAGATATTCCATCTCTAACACAGCAGAGTATGGTGATTATATTACCGGTTCCAAGATTATCACAGCTGAGACTAAAGCTACCATGAAGCAGATTCTTACCGATATTCAGGACGGTACCTTTGCACGCAACTGGTTATTAGAGAACCAGGTAGGCTGCCCGAACTTCAATGCGAAGAGAAGAATTGAATCAGAGCATCAGTTAGAGAAGGTTGGAACAGAGCTTCGTAAGATGATGAGCTGGACCAATAAGGCTAAGCTAATTAATAACTAATACTCTAATCAAATATATAATAATAAGATAATGTCAGAGTACTCATTCGATTTGAGCTGCTGTCCTTACAGACGACGGTTCAAGTATGAATGGGTACTTTTTTGTTCCGATGAATTATTAATATTGCATAGGTATTAAACCTGGTGTATAATGAAAACCAGAAAACTAAAAATAGTTTTCTGGTTTTCTAATTTCATGATATATCAATGCTACTACTCATTATATGTGTATCAATAATCAGACAAATGCGGTGGAAAATCGGATAGAAGAAGGGAAGCTTTATGGATTTAAAAGAGAAAATAATGGATGCTGTAATAGAGGAATTTAATGATAAAGGGCTCAAGTTTACCATGGATGACATTGCAAAGCGCCTAGGCATCAGTAAAAGAACCCTTTATACGGTAGTGAAGGATAAGGAGGCTTTATTTCTGGAAGCGGTGGATACGGTATTTTCTGCAATTAAGCAAGGTGAGAGAGAGATTGCTGCAGATGATACTATGAAGCTGCTCGAGAAGCTGAAGAGAATTCTGATTGTTATGCCGGAACGATATAGAACGATTGATTTCAGACAGCTGTACGATTTGAAGAACAAGTTTCCGAGAATTTATTCTAAGATTGAGAACCGTCTGGAGACGGATTGGGACGCTACCTTTCAGATTATGGAGCAGGCTATGGAGGAAGGTGTAATCCGTAAAATCAGTCTGCCGGTATTCCAGGCTATGTTTACCGGAACGATTGAATTTTATCTCAGTCGATCGGTGCTTCTTGACAGTGGAATTACTTATGAGGATGCGGTGGACAAGATGCTGGATATTCTAATTCACGGAGTGATAAAGCAATAGGAATAGAGAGGAGAGCTTATGACAGAACATATTAATCTAAATAATGACTGGCGTTTTAGCAGCCGATATGAGGAGGAAATGCTGGCAAAGGATTATGATGACAGTACGTTTGAACGGGTCCGTATTCCACATACCAATGTCATTACCCCGTTTCATTATTTTGATGAACAGTGCTATCAACTCGTCAGCTGCTATCGAAGACACATCGAAGCGAAGCAGGAATGGATGAACAAAACCATCCTGCTGACCTTTGAAGGGGTCGGACATATCGCGAAGGTTTATCTGAACGGTAAGTATCTTATGATGCACGAAGGGGGCTATACTGCTTTTACGGTTAATCTGACTTCCTGTCTCAAGCTTGGTGAGGATAATGTTCTTGCTGTCGTTGTTGACAGCAGAGAATGCAATAATCTGCCCCCCTTTGGCAACGTCATTGATTATATGACCTACGGGGGGATCTACCGTGAGGTATCACTTGAAATCAAGAATAACCGATATGTTGAAGCTACTTATATTATCACAGGTGGGACGAATCCCACACCGGAAGCTCCTAAGGAAATGGAGCTATGGGTCACTCTGGGTGGAGTACCGCTGGACGAAGATAGCACGCAGAAAGGACTCAGGCTGAAGTACTCTGTTCTTGAACAGTCGGGGAAGACAATCCTTTCCCAGACAGCGTTGGTAACCGGTTCTTCCATAAAGCTAAAATGTCAGGTTAACGGTGTGAAGAACTGGGAGCTTGAAAACCCTGTGCTGTATCTGCTTAAGCTGGAGCTTTTACCGGAGGAGGGTGTACCGGAGGATATCAAAACCATTCGATTTGGTTTTCGTACCTGTGAGTTTCGAGAGGACGGTTTCTATCTAAATAATCGCAGGATCAAGCTGATTGGATTAAATCGTCATCAAAGCTATCCTTATGTCGGTTATGCGATGCCGAAAAGACAGCAGAAAAGAGATGCAATGCTACTTAAAAAGGAGCTTAGGGTAAATGCGGTACGTACCTCCCATTATCCTCAGTCCAGGCATTTCCTTGATGCCTGCGATGAGCTGGGACTTCTGGTATTTACTGAGATACCGGGCTGGCAGCATATCGGTGATCAGGAATGGAAGGAAAAAGCAATCTGTCAAGTGAGTGAAATGGTACTGCAATACCGTAATCATCCTTCCATTATCCTTTGGGGAGTCCGCATTAACGAGTCCCAGGATGATGATGAATTCAATACCAGGACGAACAGACTGGCAAGAGAACTGGATCCGATAAGACAGACCGGGGGCGTCCGGTATCTTACGAATAGCAAGCTGCTGGAGGATGTCTATACCTATAATGACTTTCTGCATCAGGGGAATAACCCCGGACTCAGTCCAAAGAAGGCAGTGACCTCAGTGAAGGAGGCTCCTTATCTCGTATCGGAATTCAACGGGCATATGTATCCTACTAAGGCCTTCGATGATGAAGCCCATCGTCTGGAGCATGCGCTAAGACATGCTGCGGTTCTTGATTCTCTGTTTGAACAGAAGGATATCTGTGGCGGCTTCGGCTGGTGTATGTTCGATTATAATACCCATAAGGATTTTGGAAGCGGAGATCGGATTTGCTATCACGGAGTAATGGATATGTTCCGAAATCCCAAGCTGGCGGCTTATGTTTATGCCAGTCAGGAAGAGGGTGATACGGTCTTTCAGTTAAGTACCACTTTAGACATCGGGGATCATCCGGCCGGCAATATCCGTAAGGTTTATGCCTTTACAAATGCCGATTCCGTTCGGGTATATAAAAATGATGCTTTTATTAAGGAATTTTATCCTTCCAAGGAACATTTCGGTCATCTGCCACATCCGCCCATATTGATTGATGATTTTATCGGTGAGCTTTTGGAAAAGGAGGAACACTTCAGCCCAAGGACAGCCCGAACCATGAAGCAGATTCTTTATGCCGTGAAAGAGTATGGACCAAATCACTTGCCCCTGCTGCATAAGCTTAAAATGGGATGGCTAATGCTTAAAGAGCATCTGACCCTGGAGGACGGTACAAGACTGTATTATAAATATATCGGAAGCTGGGGTGGTCAGGTAACAAGCTATCGTTTTGAAGCAATCCGTGACGACAGCATCGTAAAAACGATTATCAAGTCACCGGGTAGCAAGGCAAGACTTCTCCTTGAGCCGGATACAACGAGCCTTATGGAAGAGGATACCTATGATGTCGTTGCAGTACGTTTTCGAGCTGTGGATGAATGGGGAAATCTGTTGCATTATTATCAGGAACCGATTGTACTAAAGGCAGAGGGAGCGGTAGAGATCCTTGGTCCAAAGGTAATCAGCCTCAAGGGTGGGATGGGTGGAACCTATATCCGAACCGTAGGTAGGAGTGGAACAGGAGCTCTTATCGCAAGTCAGTCGGAGCTTGGAGAGATAAGATGTGATTTTACTATAAAGATAAATGGGGAATAAGAAAAAACTTATAAGAAAAAGGAGAAGAGTATGAACTTAACAGGAAGAGAAAAGATATCCTATGGTGTGGGTGCAGTAGGAAAAGACATGGTGTATTGTATTGTTTCCGGTTTTTTATTATATTATTACAATACGGTACTGGGAATCAGTGCTACCTTTATTGGGGTTTTATTCATGGTAGCAAGAATTCTGGATGCTATCAACGATCCTTTTATGGGGATTATTGTTGAGAAGACCAATACGAGGATGGGTAAATTCCGTCCCTGGCTCTTAATCGGAACTGTATTGAGTGCAATTTCGCTTTATGCAATGTATGCGGTTCCCCGTTCCTTGACCGGTACACCTTTACTCGTATATGCATCGGCGGCATATATTTTATGGGGAACTACCTATACCTTGATGGATATCCCCTATTGGTCCATGATTCCCGCCATTACCCAGAATCAAAAGGACAGAGAGAACATCTCTGTGATTGCAAGAAGCTGTGCCGGTTTCGGCTTTGCCATTCCGACTGCCTTAACGATGGTACTGGTGCCTATTCTGGGTAAGGGTGATGAGCGCACCGGTTTTAAGATCTTTGCCGGTATCATCGGTATCTTCTTCCTCCTTGCGATCATTATCACAGTAAGCAATGTCAAGGAGAAGACGAAACCTATACTACATACACCTCGAATCAAGGAAATGTTTAGGGCCTTGTTCAAAAATGATCAAGCCTTAGTTGTGGTTATCACGATAGTTATCTTCAATGCTTCGGTATATCTGACCTCACAGCTGGCGATTTATTTCTTTCGATATGACATCGGTAATTCTGCGCTATATGGCATCTTTGGTACGGTGGGCGGAGCAACACAGATTTTATCCATGATGCTTCTTCCGGTACTACGTAAGAAGTGGGATCGGAAAAAAATCTTTACCGGTGCGATCCTGACGGCTATCCTTGGCTATGCAATACTTTTCACACTGGGTGCGTTAAAAAACTCGAACCTGGTAATTCTGTGTATTGCAGCGGTTATCATATATTTCGGTTTTGGTCTTGCTACTGTACTTACAACGGTATTTCTGGCAGACACCGTGGATTATGGTGAGTGGAAGACGAAGCAAAGAAGTGAGAGTGTGATTTTTTCGATGCAGACCTTTGTTGTTCAGCTGGCATCTGCTTTCTCCGCTTTGTTTGCCGGTGTCGGTATCGATCTCATTAAGCTGGATGTGAATGCGAAGGTTCAAACAGCCGCGACCCTAAGCGGCATGCGTGTATTTATGATTATTATACCGTCGATCGGGTTACTCCTGTCCGTATTATTCTTTCGAAGGAGGTACCGATTATCGGAGGAAACCATGGGACAGATACAGTCAGAGCTGAAGGAAAGGGGATAACCACTATGATTAGAAGAGAACAGGATCTTTACATACTGGATACGCTCAATACAACTTATTGCTTTCGGGTAATGCCTTCCGGTCATCTGGAGCATCTCTATTATGGGCGTACCATCAATCTTTCCGGTGGATACGAACCGTTGCTCCAGAAGACAAGCTTCATCGAGGGTTCTTCGTTGGCGTATTCCAAGGAGTATCCCCGGCTTGGATTGGAGGATTTCTGCCTTGAGATGTCCTCATATGGAAAGGGAGATATCAGGGAAGCCTTTCTCGAGTTGATCCATGAGGACGGTAATGCAACCTGTGATTTTCTGTTTAAGGAAGCGAGGCTGTTAAGAAACAAAATGCCCTTAGAGACTTTGCCTTCCGCCTATCAAGAGAGGACTGAGGATACGAATGCTTATACCAGTCTTGAGCTGGAACTGTGGGAGAAGCAATATAACATCGCCTTAATACTTACCTATAGTGTCTTTGATCAATGCGATGTAATCACCAGGAGTGCTAAGGTGATCAATCACTCCGATAAAACTGTCATACTGAAACGGATTATGAGCACCCAACTGGATCTGGACCCCGGCGAATACAAGATTACCACCTTTCACGGAACCTGGGCCAGAGAGATGGAACGATTTGATACAAAAGCGATTCCGGGAATTTATATCAATGATTCTAAAGCAGGTATATCAAGTAATCGGAGTAACCCCTTCTTCTTCGTCAGCGAAGCGAATACGGATGAAGATCATGGCAGCTGCTATGGCTTTAATCTGATCTACAGCGGGAATCACTATGCAGCAATGCAGGTAAACAGTATGGGAAAGCTTCGAATAATTCAAGGTATTAATCCATATAATTTCATGCTTCACCTGGAGCCCTCGAAAAGCTTTGAGGCACCGGAATCGGTTATGACATATGCTCATGACGGTTGGAATGCAATGAGTCAAAATATGCATTCCTTTATCCGCAACCACATTGTCCGTGGAGAATGGAGAGAGAAAGAACGTCCCGTATTACTGAACAGCTGGGAAGCGAATTATTTCAAATTCGATGACAGAAAGCTGCTTAAGCAGGCAAAGGCGGCTAAGGAAGCAGGAATCGAGCTGTTTGTCCTGGATGATGGTTGGTTTGGAAAAAGGAATGACGATACCTCCTCTCTCGGTGATTGGCAGGAGAACAGAGAAAAACTGAAGAATGGCATTAAAGGCTTAGCAGGAAAAATAAATGAGCTAGGAATGGAATTCGGTATCTGGGTGGAGCCCGAGATGGTGAATGAGGCGAGTGAGCTGTATAAGGCGCATCCGGATTGGGCAGTGAAGGTGCCGGGCCAGGAGCATTCTCTGGGAAGAAACCAGATGTTGCTAGACTTAACCAGAGAAGAGGTATGTAACTATCTGATTGAGGAGATGAGCCGGGTTTTCTCCTCGGCGAACATTACCTATGTCAAATGGGATATGAATCGGATCTTCTCGGATTACTATTCCTCCTCCCTTCCTCCTGAGAGACAGCAGGAATTTAGTCATCGATATGTTCTGGGATTATATCATATTCTGGAAGAGCTGACAAAGCGGTTTCCGAAGATATTATTCGAAAGCTGTGCCTCCGGCGGAAACCGTTTCGATCTGGGGATGCTATGTTATATGCCGCAGGTCTGGGCAAGCGACAATACGGATGCCCTATGCAGGGCAGCCATTCAGACCGGTTACAGCTATGGCTATCCCATGTCGGTAATCGGAGCACATGTATCCAGCTGTCCGAATCATCAGACCCTTCGTAATACCTCTTTGGAGACTCGTTTTGAGGTTGCAGCTTACGGCCTTCTCGGCTATGAATGCAATCTGGCGGAGTTGAATTCCGAGGAAAAGAAGCAGGTACAGGAGCAGATCTCGTTCTACAAGAAATATCGTAAGGAACTTCAATATGGAACCTTCTATCGAATCAAGACCGGCGAAGGCGGTATTTATCAATGGATGACGGTAGCCAAGGATCAAGCCTCTGCTTACGGGCTATTCCTTCAAAAGGAAGTAAAGGCCAATTATTCCTATGGATGCTTCCGGACAAAAGGACTCGCTCCACAGGTATGCTATCATATGACGAACCGGCAGCATATTTTTAATATTAAGGAATTCGGTGATTTGATCAATATGATATCTCCGATTCATATAAAGAAGGATTCCCTGACCCATAATATCATAGCCAGACTCAAGAAGATGCCCGGTGAAGTAGAGGACTGCAAAGCCTTCGGAGAGGTATTCAACTACGGCGGTGTTAAGCTGAAGCAGGGCTTTGGCGGAACCGGCTATAATGAAGAGGTAAGACTGTTCCAGGATTATGCCTCAAGATTTTATCTTTGGAAAGCGATACACTGATTTAGGATCGGATGTCTTCCTTCGGAAAGTATAAATCCTAGGCAACGGTAACAATAAATTGTTGATTGACAGATCCGGATAGGAATGTTAATATAGCTGTTGTTAAGACTTTACAAAAAAGAAATGAGGTACCAGGAATGATTATTATTACTTGCTAATCAGATTTTGATTATATGATTCATAAAATGTCTGCGAAGTAGATGTTTTTGAATGTGCGATGAGATACAGCCAAGCCGGCTATATTTCTTGCGGGCAAGTAATGATTGATTCTATTCTTGACAATAGATTGTTACCAAAGAGTGATTCTATTGTCTAAATATGATGCAGGAGTCTGTAATCATAAACGGGAAAGCGAACCGTAACGATTACAGGATTTTTCGGTTAAATCCGTCTGCGCTTTCATACTACAATAATCAGCCCACAAGAAGTATATTTCTTGTGGGCTTCTTTTACATGGTTCATAAAATATCTGCGAAGCTGATATTTTTGAATACATGATTCATAAGAAGTTTGCAAAGCTAACTTTTTTGAATACATGATCAATAAAAAGTTTGCAAAGCTAACTTTTTTGAATACATGATTCATAGAAAGTTTGCGAAGCTAACTTTTTTGCATATACACGATTGGCTGTCTGGAAAGGAGTGAATATTATGTCACAGATTATTGTAAATGATTTAACCTTTAGCTATGATACCAGCTATGATAATATTTTTGAACACGTAAGCTTCCATGTTGATACGGATTGGAGGCTCGGTTTTATTGGCAGAAACGGAAGGGGAAAAACCACCTTTCTTAATCTGCTGCTTGGCAGATATGATTACAGAGGTACGATAACAGCCTCCGTTGATTTTAGTTATTTCCCCTTTGAGGTTAAGGACATGGCTTTGGATACCGCAACCGTCATCAAGGATACGATAGCTCCCTATACCATGTGGGAGAAGGAGATGGAGAGATGTCTATCTGAGGAGAATAATGAGTCACAGCTGGAGGCTTACGGAAAGCTTTTGGAGCTGTATCAGGCTCATGACGGATATATTATTGACGAAATGATTGAGAAGGAGTTAAGTAAGCTTCAAGTTGATCTGAGGGTTCTTGGCAGACCCTTTGGGACTCTAAGCTTTGGAGAGAGAACAAAGATAATGCTGGCAGCCCTGTTTCTTAAGAAGAATAACTTCCTACTCATTGATGAGCCGACGAATCATTTGGATAGGGAAGGACGACAGATACTTGCGGAATATCTGCAGACGAAGAAGGGCTTTATCCTTGTGTCCCATGATCGGAGCTTTCTGGATCAGTGTATCGATCATGTATTAAGTATTAACCGTACCAATATTGAGATTCAGAAGGGTAATTATTCTTCCTGGTATTTGAACAAGGAACGACAGGACAATTATGAGCTTGAGAAGAATGAACAATTGAAAAAGGATATCACGACACTGTCCGAGGCTGCACACAGAGCAATGGGGTGGTCTGATCAAATCGAAGCATCTAAGATAGGAACCCATGCAGCTGACAGGGGAGCAATCGGGCATAAATCGGCGAAGATGATGAAGCGTGCGAAGTCAATCGAGAACCGTAAGCTGGAGGCAATAGATGAGAAAAGGAGTCTGCTTAAGAATATCGAGAAGGCGGAGACTCTGAAAATCAATACATTGGAATTCCAGGGAAGACGATTGATGGAAGCCGAGGAGTTGAAGCTGTTCTATAAGGAGCAATTGGTAGCGTCGAATATTAATTTTCGCCTGATGAAAGGGGATCGACTGGCTATCCGAGGTCGAAACGGCTCAGGAAAGACCACCCTGCTAAAGCTATTACTTGGAGAAGAGATCGAGTACTTGGGTCGTTACTATGTTGCACCGAGTCTGAAGGTGTCCTATGTATCGCAGGATACCTCCTATCTGAAGGGAAATCTAGGGGACTTTGCTGTTAATTACGGTTTGGATGAGACGATATTTAAGACAGTGCTTCGCCAGTTAGATTTTTCGAGAACTCAATTCGATAAGGATATCAGTGAATTCAGCGGTGGTCAGAAGAAAAAGGTCTTACTGGCAAAAAGTCTGGCTGAACCGGCGCACGTGTTTGTATGGGATGAACCGTTGAATTTTGTGGATGTATTCTCAAGGGTACAGATAGAGGAGCTCATTCTGAAGTATCAGCCTACTCTCATTTTCGTAGAGCATGACCGAATGTTCAGCGATAAGATTGCGACCAATTTAGTAGAACTGTAAGAAATATAGGAGAAGAGTAATATAAGCAAATATAATAGCTGATGTATGTCAATTCATGATATAATAAAAGCGTAGTGAGCATAGTACGAGAAAGTCACTCGTACAGCGAGAAAAACACTCGCATAGTAAGCTTGCTTGCAAGTATGCGATCGGAGC
>JAEZKL010000088.1 GCA_023415475.1 Bacillota bacterium
CTCTTCGGTCGCGTAGGCTTCGCCTATACAAAAGACGGATAAACACCCGCCTTGCGAGCTAGCTCGCGTCGTGTGTCTACCCGTCTTTCTGTGCAGGTCTCAGTTTTTTACGCGCAAAAAAAGCCCCAACCCCACAGCTCCTATGTCTGCAAAATTAGAACTTTTATAGTGCGTCTCCAGGGGCTCGAACCCTGGACACCCTGATTAAGAGTCAGGTGCTCTACCAACTGAGCTAGAAACGCTTATATGTCGTTTGGCTTGTATTACTTTTGTTTTTCTTAATTACCGAACGCAAAAGTTATTATATATGGTCTAGAAACAAATTGCAAGTGTTTTTTTAATTTTTTTAAAAAAATCGATAATTTATTTTTATCACTGCTTTATATTTGGAAGAAAAGCCTTAGTTTTCCAGGCTTTTCTTCCCTTTTCGACCTTATTCTTACATGTTATTCCGATTGCTTCCATACAAGAGATGAATTAAAATATATTATCCAAAGTATTATATGATCTTATTCCCATCTTACTTATGAGCATCAAGCTTGTCCTGAAGCACCTGTTTGGATACGAGTCCCACCACCTTGTCCACTGCTTCTCCGTTTTTGAAGATAATCAAGGTCGGAATTGACATAACTCGATATTTCTCGGCTGTGTTTTGCTCCTGATCTACATTCAGCTTTCCAATCTTGAATACACCTTCATATTCCGCTGCCAGCTCTGCAACAATTGGCGCTATCATCTTACAGGGACCGCACCAGTCAGCATAGAAATCTACTAATACAGGAATCTCCGATTCCAAAGCTTCTTTTTGAAAATTTACATCTGTAAATTGTAATGCCATTCAATTTCCTCCATTCTATTCTTGAAGCCGTGGCTTTGCTTTACGGTTCAAGAATTTATCCTATTGATGTTTAGTATCTCAATTAACACCATTTTTATGTGATTACAAAATAATATTATATCAGTTACTGTAAAAAGACAAGCAGGAATTCCGGGACTATTTCTTCTTTTTCTTCTTCACGCTACTGTTCAGCAGACTCGATACCTCATCCCAGGATTTCTTCATAGTAAGAACCTTCCGATCGAATTTCGGATTCGTCCCCGTAACCTTTGCAACCTGTGATTTCCAATTGCTTTTCATATAACTAACCTTGCCTTTCTTCATAGCCAGCAAACTTTGGGCGACAGTATAAATTCGCTGATTGAAAAATCTTTGATTTTTCAATCTACACTCCGGCTTTCTTTTATTATCATTCTATGATTAAGGTGTTGGTTTAGTCCCTGTCTTTTTATACCGATTATTTACGATAAGCCACCAGTCGGTGTATCGGGTTACCCATCGCAGAGAAACGCTCCTCATACTCTGTCATGATATTTCCTGTTACATATTCGCTATGATGAAGATCATAGGTGACCTCACGCAGCTCCCACCCGGCAATACCTGCCTCCTCAACGGAGAAATCAAATAATTGTCGGTTATCGGTCTTAAAGCAAACCTCTCCTTCTCTCTTAAGGCACTGATTATACTTCGCCAGAAACTCCTTACTGGTCAGTCGGCGTTTGGCATGGCGGTCCTTTGGCCAGGGATCGGAGAAGTTAAGATAGATGCGGTCAATCTCCTCACTGCCAAAGATATCATTCAGGTATTCCGCATCAAAGCGAATGAAGTACAAGTTATTCAGTTCTGTCTCCTTACTTTTCTCCAACGCACGGAGAAGTACGCTTGAGTATTTTTCAATTCCGATATAATTAATCTGCGGATTTCTCGCAGCCATCTCCATGATGAAGCGTCCCTTCCCCATGCCGATCTCAATATGCAGGGGGTGATCATTACCAAATAGGCTCTTCCACTGTCCCTTCCATTTCTCCGGCTCTTGAACCACATATTCGTTTGCAGCAACAATTTCTCTAGAGCCCCTAATATTCCTAAGTCTCATAAATTCCTCCTTGAATATTCTGCCGATATCAGTTTATACTGTGTTTTATGCAGGTATTAATTATGGTATCATTGTTCCAATTATAAATTCATTCACAACTTTCGTCAATTAGTCCTTTACGCATCTTGTTTTCCACTCCTTGTCTAAAAACCATTCCTTTTCCTTATTCTTTATAGTATACTGTATGGGATGTAATTCAATATGAGAGGAGATTTGTGAAATGAAGGTTATTGCTATTAATGGAAGTCCAAAACCAAAGGGTAATACCTATATGGCACTTAAGACTGTATGTGATGAATTGGAAAACCAGGGTATTGAGACAGAGATACTTCATGTAGGCAATATGGAGATTAAGGGCTGTATCGGTTGCGGCCGTTGCAAAGAGGGTCAATGTGTCTTCTCGGATGAACAGCTGCGCGGGATTGTAGACAAGGTACATGCTGCGGATGGTCTTCTGTTAGGGAGCCCAGTCTATTATGCAGGAATTGCAGGCACGATGAAAAGCTTCTTAGATCGCCTTTTCTTCCCTAACCGCGGAGAGCTTCGCTTAAAGGTCGGTGCCTCCATCGCCGTCCCACGTCGCTCCGGCGGAGTTACGACCTTTGATCAGCTGAATAATTATTTCTTGATCTCAGAGATGATGATTACCCCCTCCTACTACTGGAACGTTATTCATGGCGGTACACCGGGAGAGGTAACCCAGGATAACGAGGGTATGAGCGTTCTTAGGAATCTGGCAAATAATATGGCTTGGATGATTAAAGTTAAGGATTATTGCAAGGATACCATTCCGGTACCTGATCCGGTGCCGCGGGAATGGACGAATTTTATCAGATAAAATTCACATTTATTGTCCTTTTTTTGGTTTACAATTGAATATCTCATATAGTACAATTGTAGATACTGTAATAGACAATCTTAACATAATCTGGTTAGGGATGGCTATACCATACAAAATACAAGGTTATTAGTAACAAGGGGCAGCTCCGATGTTTTGCAGGTTTTGAGAAAGGCATGGTTTTTTATTTATGAAACGACAATTCATTGCTTTATTAAGCATTCTTATCATATTTTTATCATCGATATTCACTTCGGTACCCGTACAAGCAACCGCTACAGATAGCGATAAGGCCTGGCCGGACGGACCAAATGTCTTTGCTGAGTCAGCGATTGTTATGGAAGCCTCTACCGGACTTATTCTTTATGAGAAGAATATTAATACCGTTCATTACCCTGCTAGTATTACTAAGATTATGACTGCATTGCTTGCAATAGAGAATTCTAATCTGGGAGAGGTTGTAACCTTTTCTAAGAATGCGGTATTTGATGTTGATTTAGACAGCAGCCGCATCGGTATTGATGTTGGTGAGCAGCTTACGATGCAGCAATGCCTTTATGGGGTTTTACTGGAATCGGCTAACGAGGTTTCTTATGCTGTGGCCGAGCACGTAGGAGGTAGTGCGGACGAGTTTGCGAAAATGATGACCGAGCGAGCAAAGGAATTGGGCTGCCTTAATACCAATTTCGTGAATCCACATGGATTACATGATGAGAAGCATTATACCTCCTGTTATGATATGGCGCTGATAACCAGAGAGGCAATGAAGAATGCTACCTTTCGTAAGATATTTGATTCTCGGACCTACCAAATCCCTCCCACCAATATACAGTCAGAGACCCGATATCTAAGAAACCATCATAAGTTCGTTCTTGAGCAGGATTATCGTTATGATGATTGCATTGGTGGCAAGACCGGCTATACCTCAAACTCTAAGTTTACTCTGGTATCCGTAGCAAAGCGTGGAGACCTGGAATTAATCTGCGTTATCATGAGAGACGACAGTAGTGCGCATCAATATACGGACACTCAGAAGCTATTCGATTATGCCTTTGATAACTTCTCTATCTACCCAATTGCTGATTTAGAATCGTCACAAGCATTAGCAGAATCTCCGATGTTTGCCCGTTATAACCCTTTGTTAAGCGAGATTTCCTCTCCCATCTCTACAGATGAGAAGGGTTACCTTGTACTACCGAACAGTGCTTCCTTTCAGGATGCGAAGAAAGAGGTTACCTTCTACCCTGCATCCGAACAGACCGTGACTCAACAGAATCATACTGTCGTGGGTAAGATTTCATATGCCTATAACGGAAAATATGTTGGCGGTGCTGACATTCTATATCATGATGATCAGCCCTTACGATTAAAGCACTCTGAAACAGAAAAAAATAACCCCACCTCTACCCCCGAGGATTCTTCGACGGCAAAAGCAGATAAGAGCCTTCGTCCGATTATCCTGGGCGGTATTGTAGGATTATTTGTATTAATTATAATTCTTTACTTTGTATTGGTGGAAGCTCCACGTCTGAAACGTAGAAACGCTTATTATAAAAAACGAGCGAAACGGAAGTCCTTTAAAGATGATGATTTTCTGGACTTATAATTATTGACCATAGGATGCGAATAAGGCTGAGATCTCATCCGCAGATAATGCTTTATTCGCATCGGCATATAAGGGCTTAATTTCCTTATTTAGAGCTTGCTGCTCTTCTGCTTCCTGTTCACTTAATTCCTCATCCAGCTCTACTACTGCATCTACGTTCCATCCCGTCTCGGTAAGATTCTCTACTCTTGGTTCAGAATTCATATTCCAGCTGCTCTCAAAATATTGATTACTCATAGACAGTACCCGATCCGTGTTACTCATATTCTGAAGCTCCTGCTGCACCACCTGAGTACTACACTCAAGACGCTCAGCAATCCTACCCAACACCTCTATCATCTCTGTTTGATTTCCTGACTCGCCGATGGCCTTCATCAACTGCCTTGCATTCTCTTTATTATAATTGATCTCAAGGCTAAGGGCCTTCTTCTGTCCTTCCAACGCCTTTATCTGTAAATCCGCAAGCCTTTGAAGAGCACTTGCATTATTCACTTCCAAGGAATCTATTCTATCTATAAGCTCCTCCAATTGCTCCGAAAGCGTCGCTGTATTCTTCTTTGTCGCGGTATAGGTTGCCTTCTGCAGGTTTTGCAATTCATTAAGACGTTCATTCCAGCGCCCCGTTTCCTCGAGGTACATCCGGTCGATATAATTTTTAATCTCTTTGCCGCTTTCTGACAGTTTACTTCGAATGGAGTCCATCCAAAGGTATCCCGTTATCAGTACAACAGCGCCAAGGGCTATTATACTGAATAGATGACTCGCGCCTGCCTGTATAAAATATGCCTCTGCAATAACAGAGCCTAAAAAGCATAAACTAAAAAAAACTATATTTAATTTCTTTTTCATACCAGATTTGCCCCTATCCTCGCTTTATCAGCGACTACGATTTATTTTTTTAACGATTGCCGCATTTTATATATCGACATAACGTTTTAAAAAGTTTACGTCTAGGACTAAAGTTTTATTTACAATTGAGTAATTATATGTCTCAGGGTGAATCTAGTTCACTTACCGGAGGGTTTTTTGTGTTATTCGGTCCTGTCTGCCTGCTCGGGGAGTAGCTCGGAATTCTTTGGAAGCCGCACCGTAAACCTTGTGCCCTCGCCTATCTTACTTTGTACCTCTATGGAACCATTGTAATAATTGATGATATGCTTAACTATGGAAAGTCCGAGACCCGTTCCGCCCACTTTTTTACTGCGTCCTTTGTCTACCCGATAAAAGCGCTCAAAGATTCTTACCTTGGCATCCTCCGGTATTCCGACTCCGGTATCCTCCACCGTAATAATGATATCACTTTGTTCGGAGGTTACCGTAACCCATACCTTACCCTCCGGTTTATTATATTTTATGGCATTGATGATCAGGTTACTCAACAGTTCTCGAAGCTGCTGCGTGTTAGCATACATCATGAGCGGCCTGCAATTGGTGTTGATGCTTACCTGATATTCCTTAGCAAGTGGCTCTAGTGAAGTACAGACCTCTTTTACGAGAGGAGCAAGGCGTACCTCCGACAAGGTAACCTCCGCTTCCTTCGTCTCCAGTCGTGATATCATCAGAATATCATTGATCAGACTTGTCATGTTGATGGTTTCCTTCTTGATTCTTGCAAGAAAATCCTTCTTCATATTCTCATTTGCCACCATGTTATTCTCCAATAATTCCAGGTATCCACGGACAGAGGTAAGCGGTGTCTTAAGCTCATGAGACACATTGGAGAAGAATTCCTGACGAACCATACGTTCAAATTCAATTCGGTCCATCGATTCCTTAACAGAATGAGACATCTTCATGGTGGTATCTGCTATGAAGTTCAACTCATCATATTTATATTTCTTAAAATGAAATTCCGGCTTATCCTGTGATAGCTTATTCAACTCCCCGGCAATTTCATTCAGAGGCTTTGTTACTGAGCCGGCAAAACGGTTCGCAATAAAGATTGATACAATAAGAGTAATACCGATACTGATTACAATTGCCGGAATCAATAAACCGGCATACTGCTCTACTCCGGAGAACGGAATCGCCATACGGATAATATACTCATCATTTTCAGAAATACTGGCAACATACAGCATGGGCAGCAATAACGTTTCCGATTCACGTGTCGCATAACCGAGCCCGTTTTCCAGTGCTTCTTTCACCTCTTCACGGTCACTGTGATTCTCCATGGTGGTACTGTCCTCTATCTCACTATCAGCAATAACCTTACCGTTAAGATCAATCACAGTAAAACGGGTCTGCTCATTCCCTTCCACCAGTCTCAACGCATCTACCTGAGCTTTAAGATCCCCCTCATAGTTCAAGCTATGATCTGTAATTTTTACCGTATAGAGCATATTTTCCTCGGTACGGTCCAGTATAATCTTGCTGATGGCTGCACTAAAAATACTGCCGCTTAGGACAAGCGCCAGTGATACTATCAATATGAATCTTTGAAATATTGCTCGTTTCACATACCCTCCGATTAACTATGTTTTAGAAAAGCGATAGCCTACACTTCGAACCGTCTTTATGTGTTCAACACCAACCGTTCCAAGCTTCTGACGCAAGGTACGGATATGAATGTCCAGTGTTCTGGATTCTCCGTCGTATTCATAACCCCATATTTGATTCAACAGCTCTTCCCTGCTGACTACCCTTACATCATGATCAATCAAATACATTAATAGCTCATATTCCTTATAAGTAAGCTCAACCGGAATATTATTGTTGGTTACCTCTCTCGTCTGAGGATTAATCTTCAAGGTGTCGATTATTATTATATCACTTACATCCTCATTCTTCGCTCTGCGAAGCAGGGATCGGATTCTGGCGGCGAGCTCCAGGACACCGAAGGGCTTTGTGATATAATCATCTGCTCCGACATCAAGTCCCATTACCTTGTCTAATTCCTTATCCTTTGCCGTAAGGCAGATAACAGGAATATTTTTCAATTGAATATCCTGTCTTAATATTCGAATTGCCGATAACCCATCCATACCCGGCAGCATCAGATCAAATATCGCAAGATCCGGTTGCTCCTCCTTCATATCAAGTAACGCAGGCTCAGCTGCTTCGTAGGCTTTTATGGTATATCCGAAGCCTTCCAGCGCAATTTTTAACAACTCTCTGATATTCTCATCATCTTCAATTACATAGATTCGTTCCATAATAATCTCCATTCTAGTAATACACAGCTTATAGTATTCTTACATTATTAACAGAGCCGGTCTCATGGAATTCTGTCCACTCACAGATGTTTACCGCATGATCTCCAATACGTTCAAAGTATTTTGCTATCATAAGAATATCGACACATTGATCTACATGCTCGGAAGAAGATCTTAACAGAGATGCCACTTCCTCCTTCACCTTATCAAACAGATCATCTACAACATCATCCCTCTTAATGATCTCTCTTGCTTCTTCTACATTCACCGTAGTAAATGCTCGAACCGCATCATGAACCATAGATTTTGCAACGTTGCCCATCTCCGGAATATGCCTTACCAGATCATAGACCGGATCCCGTTTTTCACGGATAATTAACTCAGCGATATCGGCTGCATGGTCCCCGATGCGCTCCATATCTGTGACCACCTTTAACGCTGTAGTTACGATTCTTAAGTCTCTGGCAACCGGCTGCTGTTTCAGAATCAAGGAAAGGCATCTTGCCTCGATGGTTTTTTCAATATCATTCACATTTCTATCTTCTTGTATAATTTCATTTGCCAATGCTTCATTCTGCCCTTCAAAGGCAACTAAGGTCTTTTCTATTGCTGCTTCAATGAGATGTCCCATTTCAACGAGATTCTCTTTTAATAACTGGAGCTCATGTTCAAAGCTAAGGCGCGCTGTCATAATAATTCCTCCTTATAATCATAATTATAGTTGAAGTAGTTTTTCGTGTCAAATCCGGGCATCAACCAAATCTACCGGTAATGTAGTCCTCTGTTCTCTTATCAACCGGTCTGGTGAATAGGGTATCTGTCGGAGCAAACTCAATTACCTCCCCAACAAGGAAGAACGCAGTATAATCGGAGATCCTGGCTGCCTGCTGCATATTGTGGGTAACAATGGCAACCGTATACTTTTCTTTTAGCTCAGACATCAGGTCCTCTATCTTCAATGTGGAAATCGGGTCAAGTGCAGAGGTCGGCTCATCCATCAGGATAACCTCCGGTTCTACCGCCAAGGCTCTGGCGATGCAAAGCCTTTGCTGCTGTCCTCCGGACAATCCAAGCGCAGACTTCTTAAGTCGATCCTTCACCTCATCAAAGAGAGCCGCTCCCCTGAGACTTTCCTCTACGATCTGATCCAGCTTCGCTTTTGACTTAGCCCCATGGATTCTTGGACCGTAAGCTACATTATCATAGATTGACATCGGAAATGGATTGGGTTGCTGGAATACCATACCGATTTTCTTACGAAGTAACGTTGTATCCACCCTCGGATCATAGATATCCTCACCGTCCAGAGTAACCAGACCCTCTATCTTAACTCCCGTGATGAGATCATTCATTCGGTTCAGGGTCTTTAGAAAGGTTGATTTTCCACATCCGGATGGGCCGATAAATGCGGTGATGGCTTTTTCCTTGATATTCATATCAATCCCCTTTAATGCATGGTTCGTACCATAATAAAGATGCAAATTCTTAGTATTGATCTTATCCTTTAACATATATTTCTCCGTTCTGCCTTTTCGAGCATTCACTATTTGTTTACATTTAATTTATTGGAAAGATATTTCGTCAGCATATTAATTCCGAATACAATCACCAATAATACCAGGGCAATTCCAAAGGCTGCATCATACTGCGCTTTCTCCATACTAAGGAAAAGCTGTATCGTTAATGTACCACCGGGTTGGACCACCTTCTCAAATAAGCCTTCACCGTACTGTCCAAGCTTGGGCAGTAGATAGCCGCTTCCGGCAGTGAATAAAAGAGCTGCTGATTCACCTACGATACGTCCGATCGATAAGATGATTCCGGTTATTATGCCAGGCATTGCGGATGGCAGGAGAATTGTTCGGATCATATACCATTTTGTAGCACCAATACCCAATGCACCGCTGCGATAATTTACCGGTACCGTCTTTAATGCCTCCTGCGTATTTCTGGTGATTAACGGTAATACCATAAGTGACAGTGTCAATGCACCGGTTAGTATAGAGTAGCCTAGCTTTAATGTTATTCCAAAGAAAACATAACCGAAAAGTCCAAAGACAATGGAAGGGATACCTGCCAGTGTCTCTGTCGTAAACTCAATCAGGCTGACCAGTCTTCCGGGCTTCGCATATTCGTTCAAATAGATGGCAGCGCCGACACCAAAGGGAACTGCAATCAGCAAGGTTATCAGGATGATATACAGGGTATTTACGATGTTTCCTGCAATACCGAAGGTTCCCTTGATCGCACTTGGTACCGCAGTCAGAAATGACCAGCTGATAGAGGAAATCCCTCGATAAGTAACATAACCAACAATACCTGCTAATAATAAGATCGAAATCGAGGCACAGAAATAGATGATGGCATGTACACAGGCATCCAATGGCTTTCTTCTCTTTTCATAAATGCTATTAGCTGTCCGCATTCTTTTTTCCTCCCTTCATCACTTTGTTCAGTACCAGATTGATAATCATAATGAAGGTAAACAATACTAAGCCTATGGTAAATAGTACTCTCTTATGGGTATCTGCCGAATAGGACATCTCACTTACCACAGCCGTGGTTAAAAAGCGTACCGAATTAAAAGGTAATGGAATATTTGCTCCGTTACCTGCAACTAAGCTGATTGCCATGGCTTCACCGATGGCTCTGCCGACGCCTAGTACTATAGCAGTAACAATGCCGGATTTTGCTGCAGGGATAAGCACTTTAAATATGGTCTGGATATGGGTTGCACCTAATGCCAGCGATGCCTGCTTATAATGCTTTGGCACAGCCCTTAGGGCAGCTTCACTAATATTGATTACCGTAGGCAGAATCATAATAGCCAATACCAACACAGCAGATATCAGATTAGAACCACCGGTAAACTGATGCGTCGGATCTCCTTTAAATATTGCTATTTCTAATTTATAGATAAATGGGTTGAGTATCAGAATTCCCAGCAGGCCATAAACTACAGAAGGAATCCCCGCCAGTAGCTCCACGGCCGGCTTAACAATTCCGGCCAGACGCTTTGGCGCTGTCTCAGCCAGAAATACTGCTGTCATAACACCAATCGGAACACCAATCAGAATAGCCAAAGAGGTCCCGATAATGGATGTAAGAATAACATATAAAATACCATAGCTGGGTTCGGCAGCCGTTGGCGCCCACTTTGTGCTAAACAAAATATCAATCAGACCAACCTCAAAGATTGCGGGAGTTCCGCTGATAATCATATATAAGGAAATCGAAAATACGGCTAACACAGCAAAAAAGGCACAGATTATAAATATCATGGCTGCAATTTTTTCGACTGTGTTTTTCGTATTATAGCTTCCTATGATCGAATAACTTTTCTCACTCATATATGCCCCTTCCAGAACTAATTTCTTAATTAATCAACCGTGATCAATCCGATACTCTTTATTAATTCTTTGCCCTCGTCAGATTTGAGATATTCAAATAATGCCTGCACCTCTTTGCTCTGAGTCGTTATCTCACCCTTGGTAGACATTACGAAGGGACGGCTTAACAGATAAGCTTGCGCTTTGATATTCTCTTCGGTCGGCTCCACACCGTCTACATTTATAGCTACTACAGTATCATCTACAATGTCAAGGGATACATATCCGATCGCACCAGGAGTTGATGTAACCTTTGCCATAACACCGCCGGTACTGTTGATTTCATTTGAATACTTACATTGATCCTCAATACCTAACAGCTCTTCAAATGCTCCTCTGGTACCGGAACCGGCCTCTCTGCCGACTACAACAATTGGCTGGTTTAGTCCGCCAAATTCGCTCCAGTTATTAATCTGTCCGGTGTAGATCTGAATCAACTGATCCTTTGTAAGATTGGTTACTGTATTGTTTTTATCAAGAACTACGGCAATCCCGTCAATTGCCACAATATTTTCAACTGCTCCGGAGTTCTTCTCCGTATCCTTTAAATTTCTGGATGCATTACCGATGTTCACCGTACCGGCCAACACTGCTTCTACTCCTGCAGAGGAACCGATGAACTCAGCAGATACTGTAACCTGAGGATATTTCTCCATAAACGCTTCCGCTACCACATTGGAAAGCTTCTCCATCGAGGTTGAGCCAGCCATGGTTATTGTTCCGCTTAAATCTGAGCTTGCCTCAGTGCCGTTATCCGCCTCATTACTTCCTGTATCCATACCTGATTTATCTTCATTTTGTTTACCGCAAGCGCTTAATGCACCTACTATCAATATGCTAATCAGTAAAAAAGCTGCTATTCTTCTTAATCTAATCATTCTATTCTCTCCTTATTCTTTCTCTCTTCCTTCTGTTTACAATATAAAAATATCATGATACCGGATATTCAGATACCATGATTCTGTATAGTTTTTGTAAATTCTATGTAAACCAGTCACATTTTTTTGAAAATAGCTCGCAGATATTGAAAAGTGCGCCCGCCGGGCTCACTACGAGAAAAGAGGTTCTCACATATATATGTGAAAACCTCTTTTCTCATACACCCCCAGCAGGAATCGAACCTGCAACTAGCCCTTAGGAGGGGCTTGTTATATCCATTTAACTATGAGGGCACTTATTCTATATTTCATCAGCATGCATTCCGTAAAATTATCCGTTACGCACGCAACGTATCTATTCTACTATTTCCTGCACGCTAAGTCAATAATCTAACAGAAAAATTACTCCTTCGTCTGCTCAGAAAAACCGATACTACCCTGCATCCAGATGTTTCCTTTGAATCTACGTCCAACCATTGGCTCTCCGAGTAGGTCCTGTTTGTTAATACATAATCGGAAGGTAATATCATTGCATACTAATTGCAGATCATATACTTCCTCTTTCGTATATTCATTAACCATTTCACTGCATTCGATGATGGTTGCTATTATGCTGTAATTATCTGATTCGGAACCAAAAGGAATGAAAGAGGTATCAACGATGGAATAGACATCTTCCTTCTTTGCTCTTCTTGAAATCATAGCATAGGTGTCAATATCATCAATAGTCAGGCTGTCAATCGCATCCTGATTTCCTTTCTTTGCTTCGGCAATCAGATTGTTTCTGTGCTTAGTCTCAGCCGTTATATTACGAACCTGTACCTCATCCATCTCAATCGGAAGCAGAATTCTTCCTTCCAAAGATAAGGCTGCAAGAGTAATCGGAAATGAAGTACTCATTGGCATATTCTGATTTTTCTTCTCCAGATATTCAACCACATTCTGTAAATAGAATATCAGGGATACACCAATACGGAAATCGTCGCACATTCCTGTATATGCATCAGAATCTACTCTCTTATTAATTCCGACCTCTTCCCGGGTACTGACGGACAATCCGTTCAGACTCGGAAAATAATGTTCCATATGAAATTTATTATTCTCATCCAGCTCGCCTCGAATCGTTATACCTAAGCCGTCTCCATATTCCGTGGTAATCTCCGCCAAACCGGTATTATTACTTAACTGTACTGTACGCTGTTTCTTAGGCTTCTCTAAAGTATGACTTAATAATTGATCTAATTCTGTGCGGGTATTTATGTTACTAAAACCTATTGCTCTCAAATAGCTATGCATTATATCACTTCCATTCTATCCAATCCAAGTATGGGCTAAAGTTATTATATTCTACGTGTTTAGCCATATTTCATGTAATAATTATTTATATCATATTTTATACCGGTACGCAAGTAGCATATATTTAGCAACGAATCTAATCCGTATCTGATAATGATAGCCAAAAATATATGATTTATTCTATTTGATAACCGGATTCCTCCACAATAAGGAATAGCTTTTGGTTGAAAATCCACATAAATCTGATGTTATCCACTTTTACAAAGGATCCCTTTACTATCTTATATTATGTATCCAGCGTATCCGTAACAAATAGTGTTAATTCCTTTGTCAGATTTTTCTCAATCCAATTCTCCGGTTTCTTCCCTTCTTTATCCTCTACGATACGAATTACCGGCCGGGTAGGGCATTGTGGATTCTGTCTCAACACGATCCCTACCTCCCCTTCATTCGTTCGAACTAAGCTTCCGGTAGGATACGCTGCCACCGAATCTACAAATGCTTTTACTACACGAAAATCAAACAAGATACCTACCTTGCTCACAATATAATCAATTGCATCATGAACCTTCATCCTTGTAATATAATTGCCGTATACCCTGCTGTCAAATTCATCGCATACAGCAACAATTCTACTTCCTATTTTAATCCGATCCTCCTTTAAATGGAACGGATAGCCGCTTCCGTTTAATCTCTCATGATGACTGATAATAATATCCTTCGCCATAGAGGATAGCCAATCCATCTTCTCAATAGCCGAATAGCCATAGATAATATGCTTCTTAATTTCCCGTTTTTCTTTCTCAGAGCAGGTATCCAAATTAAGATTATAATATTCAGGATTTATATAGGTAAATCCAATATCATGAAGTAAGCTACCGATGGCAATTTCACGAATCTTTGTCTTTGACAGCTTCATTTTAAATGCCAGAATAACAGATAACGCACATACATTTAGGGAATGAGCGTATGTAATGTCACTCTTATCCCGAATACTGGATAAATTATATATTACCTCAGGCTCGTCCATAACATCATGAATAATCTCATCCGCAACTACCTTAATATCCTCCAGCTCGCCATGCTCATGATAGGAATATTTAATCAGAAGGTCTCTCATCGCAACTTGACATTGTTCCTTTATCTGTAATTCAAGACTGCTTGTCAGATTCACACCTTGTGAAAGGTCATCTTCAATATAGATATACTCTATATACAGATCCCTAAGCCTCTTAATATATTCTTTTTTAATTATCGTACCAGCAGGTAATAATAACGAGTCACTGGCTGAATATATATCCTTTGCCAATAATTCGTCTCCCCTTACCGCGTCTAAAGAGATAATTCTCATCAAAATTTCCTTTCAGCGAGCATTCTCACATCAATATATATTCCGGTTATATCGTAAATGTATCATCAATACCCGATACACTAATCATTCATGCTACCATAGCAACGCGAATTTGAGCGGCAGCACAAATTTACCGATTGAAAAATCTGTGATTTATCATTCTATTTATATAGTCTAATATTCATTTACTTTTTTCAATCGTACGAAGGAACTACTTGATTATAACAGATAATAAGTACAAACGCACAAATAAATTTCTTCGGAGTAAGATCAATTATGCATTATTTATTGTAGGTCCGAGTAAACTAACAACTGTTGTATAATTTTTATAAAATTTATAGAAAATCGACAATATTTTTGATTGTTATTTTTTTAACAAATGTATTTACAAAAGAATTGTTTCATGGTATATTTTACTCATCATCAATATGTTAATTTTTTAACAATGTAAAGGAGGATTATTATGTCTAAGGAATTACAGCAACCTACAGCAAAAGAACACGTTGATCAACTAGTGAAAAACGCGCTTACTGCATTAAATGATTTCTTATCCCTTGATCAGGAGACAGTTGATAATATAGTACATGAGATGGCTCTTGCCGGACTCGCAAAACAACAGGTACTCGCAAAAATGGCAGTTGAAGAGACCGGAAGAGGTATCTACGAAGACAAGATAACAAAGAATATTTTTGCAACAGAATATGTATGGCACTCCATCAAATATCAAAAGACAGTTGGTATTATTGAAGATAATGAAGAAGAGGACTACATGATTGTGGCTGAGCCCGTAGGTATCGTAGCCGGTGTTACACCCGTAACCAATCCTACCTCTACTACCATGTTTAAGTGTATAACCTGTATCAAGACCAGAAACCCGATCATCTTCGGTTTTCATCCGAGTGCACAGCAATGCTCAAGAGAAGCTGCTAAGACCTTATATGATGCGGCAATTAAGGCAGGTGCTCCGAAGAATTGTATCCAATGGATTGAATATCCTTCCATCGATGCTACCAGAGAGTTAATGAATCACCCGGATGTATCTATGATTTTAGCTACCGGCGGATCCGGGATGGTAAAGCAGGCATATTCCTGCGGTAAACCGGCACTTGGTGTTGGACCTGGTAATGTCCCTTGCTTTATTGAAAAATCCGCAAATTTAAAGCGTGCTGTTAATGATTTAATTTTATCCAAATCCTTTGATCAGGGTATGATTTGTGCATCTGAGCAGGCAGCCATCATCGAAGCTCCTGTATATAATGAAGTTGTAGATCTCATGAAAAAAGGAGGTTGTTACTTTGCTACCAAGGAAGAAATCAAACTCCTTGAACCCATCGTAATTAATAGCAAAACCGGAGCTGTTAATGCAGCCATCGTAGGTCAGTCCCCTGCCGCTATCGCAGCACTTGCAGGAATTACTATTCCTGCGGATACAAAGATTTTATGTACCGAACTAGACGGTGTAGGACCAGAATATCCATTATCCAAAGAGAAGTTATCTCCTGTTCTGGCAGTTATTAAAGCACAGACCCTGGAGAAAGGCTTCCAGCTCTGCGAGAAGATGATCGAACTTGGTGGTTTGGGCCATTCTTCCGTAGTTCACTCTAATGATGACAAGGTAATCAAGACTTTTTCAGCTAGAATGAGAACCGGCCGTATCCTTGTTAACTCACCCTCTACACATGGTGCTATCGGTGATTTATATAATACGAATATGCCTTCTCTTACCTTAGGCTGCGGTTCCTATGGCGGTAACTCCACTACTCACAATGTATCCGCTGTCGATCTGGTTAATTATAAGCGTGTTGCTAAGAGGAGGAATAATATGCAATGGTTTAAGGTACCGAGTAAGATTTATTTTGAGTCCGGTTCAACTGCATATTTAGCAAAGATGCCTAACATTACGAAGGCATTTATCGTTACCGATCCATCGATGACTCAATTAGGATATGTTAGCAAGGTATTATACCAATTAAGAAAGCGTACCGACTATGTACACTGCGAGATCTTCGATCAGGTTGAGCCGGATCCGAGCCTTGATACGATCCTTAAAGGCGTTGAAGAAATGAACAAATTTAAGCCCGATGTTATCATCGCTCTGGGTGGTGGTTCTGCAATTGACGCTGCAAAAGGAATGTGGTTATTCTATGAGGATCCCACCGCTGATTTCAAGAACATGTCCTTAAAGTTCCTTGATATCCGCAAGCGTACCTATAAGTTCCCTATCCTTGGTAAGAAGGCTCAATTTGTTGCAATTCCTACCACCTCCGGTACAGGTTCCGAGGTTACTTCCTTCGCCGTTATCTCTGATAAGAAGGAAAACAAGAAATATCCTTTAGCAGATTACGAATTAACTCCTGATGTTGCTATCATAGATCCTGATTTTGTAATGAGTGTACCGAAGAAATCAACCGCTTGGACCGGTATGGACGTATTAACACATGCTATCGAAGCATATATCTCAGTTGTTGCTTCTGATTATACCGATGCCCTAGCGATTCATGCAATTGACTTAGTATTTAAATATTTGAAGGAGTCCTATGATAAGGGTGGCGAAAGCCCTGTTGCACGTGAGAAGATGCACAACGCCTCTACTATCGCAGGCATGGCCTTCACCAATGCGTTTCTCGGAATTAACCACTCCTTAGCTCACAAGCTTGGTGGTGAGTATCATATCCCTCATGGCTGTGCAAATGCTATCCTATTGCCTCATGTAATTCGTTACAACGGTGTAGAATGCCCGACTAAGGTTACTTCCTTCCCGAAATATGAAAGCTATATCGTAGGTGACAAGATTTTCGAGTTAATGAAGAAGTTAGGTAAGAGCCCGAAGAGCAATGCAGATGCAGTTGAGATGTTAGCAAAGGATGTGGAAGAGCTGAATAAGCACTTAGGTATTCCTTCCACCTTACAGGAATATGGAATTGATGAGAAAGACTTCCTGACTAAGGTTCCTTTATTGGCAGATCTCGCATTTGGTGATCAATGTACTACAGCTAATCCCAGACTTCCATATGTGTCTGAATTAGAAGAACTATATCTTACCGCTTTCTATGGTAAGGGGAATATTCCAGAGAAAAATAAATAATAAGTTATTAAGTGTAATAGGGGATGCATCCACTGTGGATGCAGAAAGGGAGCTCGGAGAAAAATACTCTGAGCTCCCTTTTATATGCGCGTAAACAAATGTGAGCAATGTGAACAAACACGGTTTGTTCACATTCTGCAAGCTTGCTTTCTATTGTATTCTTCTATCAATTTTAACTTAGAATTTCGATCTGCCTACTCTTTCGATAATCACCTGCAAGTATTCCATAGTATGCTACATCGCAGATACCAGTATTGTTTTTATCTGCTTTTCTATGTATTCCTTCCAGTTCAAAACCGCATTTTCTCATAACCTTTCCGGAATTAGGATTATTTGTATCATGCCGTGCTTCAATCCGGTTAGCATTTACCTCTTCAAAGAAGAAATGAACTATTGCTAAGAGAGCCTCACTGGCGATGCCTAAATTCCAAAATTGACGACCGATACAATAACCCACCTCAACCGCTTCTATTACATCATTCTTATGAACAACACTAATGCTGCCGATAGCCTCGTGTGCCGCCTTCCATTCGATGCACCATTGATAATAATCATCCTTCACATATTCCGACGTCCAGCTTTGGATTACTTTATTCGTTATGTCAATATTAGGATGTGTTGGCCAGGTAAGAAATTTAGTAACTTCACTGTCACTAGCCCAATTACGATACATAGCAGGCGCATCTTCTAAGGAAAATGGTCTAAGAATCAACCTATTTGTTTCAACTACCTTCGTTCCTATATGCTTCATGACAGCATCCCTTCCACCACAGTTTTCTTATAGCTACTGCAAGCTTTATTATGGAATAATAATTCTAAGGATTATTCCATAAAGTTATTACTACTCAAAGCCTGATTTAAAGCTTTTTTCTCATCTTCCGATAATTCTAAGAAGGATTCTCCTTTTATAATCTCCTTTAAATAGGTATAACAACCCTCTCTGCTGCTATGCACGGAATTCAAAAGAACTCCGTTATTATTTTTATCTAATAATGCCAATACAAAGCTTAACTTACCGCCCATCTCTTTAAATGCATCATATTTTACAACCCCAACCTTCTGATAGGTTATAAGCAGATTTTCCTTTACCTTTGCCAGTTCTTCATTAAGAAATTTTGAATCTGCTTTTAATTGATCGATTTCAGTAAAACGGGCAATGATTTGTCCCTCCAAATTCTCACCGGTTGCCCCAGCCATAAATTTCTTATATTTCTTGTTCAGTTTTCTCTGCTTAATCGACAAAATAATAATAAACAAAAGCAGCAGTAACGATAAAGCTGTCAGTCCAAGGATAATATAATCGCTATAGCTGATGACGATTTCTGATAAGTTCATAAAAATTTTCCTCCATAATGTACACCTTATTAATTTTATTATACAATTATTTACATTTTCTTTTGCTTAATTCAATCATACAAGTATATCTTAATTCATTGTTTCAAACAGATCGACAATTCTTTCTAACTCCTCAGTAGAATAATATTCAATTTCGATTGATCCCTTATTATTATTTTTCTTATGTATCGAAACCTTTGTGCCTACTATACTTCTTATCTTATCTTCCAGATTACGAAATATAAAATCGTCCTCTTGTGTAACTGCTATCTCTTTATGGGGCTTTTCATTGAGGATATGCTTAACCAGCTTCTCTGTCTCTCTTACACTAAGTTTTTCATCGAAAATTCTACATGCAGTATGGTACTGCTTATCTCCATTTTCAATGGGTATCAAAGCACGGGCATGTCCGCTTGCAATCATATCATCGATGATCATTTGTTGAACTCTTTCATCCAGCTTTAACAATCGCATGGAATTTGTAACTGCTACACGACTTTTTGAAACACGTTCTGCCACTTCATCCTGTTTTAATTGAAATTCCTGAATTAAACGCTGATATGTTTGTGCCTCCTCAATCGGATTTAGATCCTCTCGTTGTATATTTTCAATTAATGCAATCTCAACGATTTCTTGTGGAGTATAATCCTTTATGATAGCGGGCACTTCCTTGAGGCCAGCTATTCTGGCAGCTCTCCATCTTCTTTCACCGGCAATAATTTCATATAGACGACCGTTCTTCTGAAGAATCAATGGCTGTATTACACCAAATTGCTTGATTGAATCAGCCAACTCTTGTAATGAATCCTCATCAAATTTCTTTCGAGGTTGCGATTTATTCGGTTCAATATCATTAATATGTATCATTGATTCACGTGAAACATTTTCTATCTTATCTTCAACACTTTCTATCTTCTCCGGTATCATAATATCGAGACCTTTTCCAAGACCTTTTTTTACAGGCATAATATCCTCCTCTTAGTTAACTCTTAAAGTTACACATTACTTCTTTCTATATTTAAGTTCAGCCACTTCATTTTTAGCATAAGCATCCGCCTCATCCTTTTCGATTACCTCCATCGCCAATTGCCGATACCCATCAGCACCTGCAGACTTTGGATCATATAGATTAATCGGCAACCCATGGCTGGGTGCTTCGGCTAATCTGACATTCCTCGGAATAATAGTTTTGTATATGTTTTGTTTTAAATTATTCTTAACATTTTCAACGACCTGCAAGGATAAATTTGTTCTTGCGTCATACATGGTAAATACTACACCTTCCAACTCGAGATGAGGATTCAATCTCTGTTTAACAAGATTTATTGTATGAATCAGCTGAGTTAAGCCCTCTAAAGCATAAAACTCGCATTGAATTGGTACCAAAACCGTATCAGCTGTAGTCATTGCATTTACAGTAAGAGTATTTAAGGAAGGCGGGCAATCGATAACGATGAAATCATAATCATCACGAACCTTATCTATGTGCTTTTTTAATATGTACTCTCTGTCCTTCACACCAATCAATTCAATCTCCGCGCCGGCTAAATTGACATTAGAAGGAAGTATATCAAGATTCTTAATGGGTGTATGTATTTTACATTCCTCTAAAGAGCATTCACCAATTATCATCTGGTAGATTGTATTTTTTAATTTGTTTTTATCAATACCGAGCCCACTTGAGGTATTCCCCTGCGGATCAATATCAATCGTTAATACTTTTCGATTTTTTTCTGCCAGGCATGCAGACAGATTGATAGCAGTGGTCGTCTTTCCGACACCGCCTTTTTGATTCGCAATCGCAATTATCCTTGCCATAAACTCCACCCTTCCAATTACATATTATAATTCACCAAACTTTATTACATCAGTCTACATAAGCCATATTATATCATCTTTCGAATATTATATCTATACTATTTTACTTGTTTTTTCCTTATATCTATATATAATTTGTAGAATTAAGCATATAACATGCCTGTTTATATATAAACACCTGTTTATTTAATATCTGTTCGATTGATTTCATACATTACAATTGTATTAATTAGCAAAATGATTTATTCATCCAATTGCCCATAAGGGCTTAATAAGCATATACGATGTTTCACGTGAAACATTGACAGTAATTATACTTTAGTTCAATTTTTCTATTCATTCTAATACATAGTATATTTCAAGTTGTAAAGCTATATGTTCTATTTATCTTCTATACCATATAAGTAAAACACTCTTGTTCGTACTCTATTTTAAAGTATAAATAAAAATATAATAAGGATATATTAGCTTCTAAGCATTAATTATCGTCACACTGCATTATAATAATTTGAAATAGATAGACTCATAATAACTTTTTATATTGAAATTATGTAAGTATATTAATTATATATAAATAATCGTATTCCAATGTTTCACGTGAAACATCAAAGAATATTCAGTTTTAGATCAAATTAAAATTATCAGACTTGATTACAAACTTGCATGCTAATCAAATGTCATTAGAATCCCATCTTTTTTCGATTTGTCCCTGTATTTGATACATTATATTTTTGAGGCATACTAAGGCACCATTTAAATATGAATTAAACATAGGATACCCTTTGAACATTTCTTTTTCCTCCATGAACATAAGTGCTTTATAACATCTAGTATATATTCTTTGAATTAATTTTAGGCTGTTATTTATACTTAGGAGAACACAATATGATTCTGATACCTCTCCGTTTTATATGTACTGATACTTTTTTTGTTTGACATGAAATCATTTATGTTAGCTATACTTTTAGAAGGTACCTCTCAAATATGGCGATAAGATCATTTTTGCATAATGAAAATGTCCAACCAACTCGCTTATCATGTGGTTATTTGTGTTTTGCATTGCTTATTTCGTTATTGAGTGATTTGCTTTATTTAACCGGTTAAAGTCGACACGACAGAACGCACCCTTTGCAAACCATCTATTGTAATGAACTGGAAGAAACACGGTACGCGAATTTCTCCTGTTCGCATGCGCGCTCGCATGTAAGCATGCTTACAAATGCTAACTTTTGCTGTCGCGTAAATAAAAAAGGAATGTTTCACGTGAAACATTCCTCAATCTATTCTTCTTATAATCGGTTAGAATAACTCTACCAAATTATTTCTAATTGCATAAACAGCTGCTTGCGTACGATCCGAAACATTGATCTTCTTAAAGATGTTTGATACATGATTCTTTACAGTCTTTTCGCTTATTGCAAGCATATATGCTATCTCTTTATTAAATAATCCTTCAGCCAATAACTTCAGTACTTCAATTTCTCTCTTTGTTAATGCATCATCATCATTCGTCTGGTTATTCTTCTCTTCAAGCTTCATCTTTAGAATTGGTGTTAATTCTGGTTGAATAAAAGCTTCACCACGATTAACACAGAAAATAGCTTTTTTCAAAACAGTAGAATCAGAATCCTTTAATACATATCCATCTACACCAAGCTCGACCGCTCTCATTAAATATTCAACTTCATTATGAATCGTTAATATTAAGATTTTTACCTTTAATCGATTCTCACGAATATATTGAAGCACCTGTAAACCATTCATAATCGGCATATTAATATCAAGAAGTAGAACATCTGTTCTGTTTTCATCCAATAACTCAATACATTGCTTCCCGTTACTAGCTTCGGATGTTACTGCTATATCGCCATCTAATTCGAGTAATTGCTTAATACCTTCCCTTACCATTGAATGATCATCTGCGATCATTATATTAACTGGTTTGTTCATTTTTATCCCCCTCGTAAATAGTTAGTGGTGCTGATACAGTTACTTTAGTACCATGATCCTTCTCTGATTCAATATCCACGGTACCTGATAATAAAGATATTCTTTCTTTAATAATTGATAACCCAAAGCTAGAGGAATGTCCACCACCTTCACTTTGAGTTTTATCTATATTAAATCCACTTCCATTATCCTTAATCAATACATTTACCAAATATTCATCATAATTTATATCAATTGTTATAGTTGTAGCATTCGCATGCTTTATTACATTGTTGCAGGCCTCCTGAATGATACGAAATAAGGTTAATTTGATTACGGGGTGTATTTCCTTCGTCTCTTCATTGGAACGAACAATTACATTAATATTATTTAAATCCATTAGTCGGACTGCATATCTCTCTACTGTTACTGTGAGGCCAATATCATCCAACGACATCGGTTTCAAATTATAAATAATACCTCTCATCTCATTGATGACAGTCTTTATTGTATTAGACATCGAGTTTAATTCTAGCTTAGCACGAATAGAATCAATTTCAATCAGCTTAATACACAATTCTGCTTTATGTACAAGACTGGTAAGATTTTGTACTGTAGAATCATGTAAATCTCTTGCTATTCTTTGACGTTCAATTTCTTGGGCTTCTAATATACTTAATCCCTTATCGTTAATTACCTTTTTATTCTCGATTAACTTATCTGAGTTTTTCTCATGCTCGGCTATAAGAACATCATAACGCTCAACTATATTGATTGCTGTCTTTAATCCAATTATCTTCTGCTCAAATTGATTATATTCTTTGTTTAAGTCATCTATTTTTTGTCTTATCTTATCGATGGTAATGGGTAATTCCTTTTCAGTCTGGGATGACTTATATATAGGAGAGAAAAGATCAATATTATGCATCTTTGTTCTTTCTCTTTCTAGCAAGTCACTTTCATATTGTTTTAAAAGCTTCTGCTGTGCCTTTAATTGAACTTTAATAGAGTACAATTTCTCTTCATTCTCTATAATTAGCTCTCTTAATAATAAAGCAGATGACTTACTGTTATCAATTGATTCATCCATCTTATTTTCACTGATTTCATTGCTGTCAGACATAATATAAGCTCCCTTTCTATGCTCAGGCAACAATCTCATACTATAAATCCCATTATGATAAATTATCATAGAGCTATAATTTTTGAGTCACACTTTTAAGGTTAATTGAAACTATATATGCTTTCCAATACTAATCATGATAATAAAACATTACATATGGAAATCATATATATAATTATAATATAACATAATTAACTTATTTTAAAGTATTTTCTGAAGTAAACTAATAAGTTTTACATTTTATGTTGTTTTTTTACATGCGGTTTTGATATCTGCCATATTAATTTCCATTATATAATATGTTAGATTTTGATTCATCAGTTCTTCACTAATAATATGGAATCCTATTTTCTCGAAAAATGCAACACTATCTGAATAAACAATACTTCTAACCACATGAATACCAGAAGTAAAAGCTTTATTTAATAGCATTCGAACTGTAAAATCTCCGTAATTTTTTTTTCTGAATTCCTTTAAGACAGCGATATGTCCTATCTCGCAGCACTTTCCGTCAAAGCTTATTCTACCGGTCGCGACAGCCTTCTTACTGTCGGACTCCTCATATACGATTACATGCATCGCCATATCATCTTGCCCATCAAATACAACCGGCTCCGGAAGCTTCATCTCTTCAACGAATACTTTTTTTCGTATCAAATAAACATCCGACAGATCATTTCCTTGTGTAAGTAACTTTCCTTGTATTAACATCTGAATCCTCCTGAATTATAAAGGCTCTTTCGTCGGTTTACCGGCACCACGGGGATAATTTATTGGTGTCTTTTCAACCTTCTTAATCACAATTAAGGATCGTTCTATGTCTGTACCAGGTAACAGAAAGCTGTTCACTGTCTCAAGCTTAGCACCTAATAACTGAAAAGCTCTTTCAGAGGAAATAAGTTCCCCCTCTACTTTACCAGATTTATAAGAAATAAAAAATCCGCCATTATTCACATATGGAATACAAAATTCCGACAATGAAGATAATTTTGCAACTGCTCTTGATACACAGAGATCAAATTGCTCTCTATAAATAGAATTTTTACCATAATCCTCGGCTCTTCCATGCAGAGTGGTTATATTCTTCAGCTGTAGCTTCTCAATCACTTCCTGAAGAAAAAGCAGCCTTTTATTCAAGGAATCTAAAAGTACTACTTCCAAATCCGGAAATGCGATTTTTAAGGGAATACCGGGAAATCCGGCACCGGTTCCAAGATCCAGGAGCTTTTGATTCTTCAGTGCAATTACCTTAACTAGACTTAAACTATCAATAAAGTGCTTATTTATTACTTCGGAAAACTCTGTAATTGCTGTCAGATTCATTACCTTGTTTTTTTCAACCAGCATTTCATAATAATCCATAAACTGCTGCTTCTGATTATCTGATAATTCAAGGTTCAATTCCTTCAGTCCCTGCTCAAACACCTTGATCTCTGGGTAAAGCTTATAGTCCATACTTTGCCTCCATCATTTGATATAATGCTTATTATTTTAGCTGCGTCAAATAAACTAAGAGAACAGAAACATCAGCGGGAGACACACCGGAGATTCTGGATGCCTGACCGATATTTGCAGGCTTAAATTTAATCAGCTTCTGCCGTGCCTCGATACGAAGGCTTGGTACTATACTATAGTCGATATCTTCCGGTATCCGTCTATTTTCCAGTTTTTTAAATTGCTCCACCTGACTAAGCTGCCTTTTAATATAGCCATCATATTTAATATTAATATTTACCTGCTCAATTACTTCGTCTGATAATGGTTCACGTTTCTTATCAATCGTTTCCAATAACTCATATGTCAGTTCAGGTCTTCTGATCAGCTCTGCCAGGGTAGTAGCAGTATTAAGTGCTGAACTTCCACATTGCTCCAGAAGCTGCTGAACTTCTTTATTTGCTCCTATTACTGTATTTTCAAGACGATTCATTTCTTTCTGAATTTGCATTTCCTTCATGACTAAATGCTGATAACGTTCTTCATCAATCAACCCAATTTCATAGCCTTTTTTTGTTAATCTTAAATCCGCATTATCCTGGCGAAGCAGCAACCGATACTCTGCTCTGGAAGTCATCATGCGGTAGGGTTCATGCGTCTCTTTTGTAACAAGATCATCGATTAACACTCCGATATAAGCCTCCGAACGATCAATAATGAGCGGTTCCCGTCCAAGGAGCTTTAATGCAGCGTTAATTCCCGCTATCAAGCCCTGTGCTGCAGCCTCTTCATAACCGGAGCTACCGTTAAATTGTCCTCCACTGAATAAGCCTTCCACCTCTTTAAATTCCAACGAAGGCTTCAACTGCATCGGATTGATACAATCATATTCAATCGCATATGCATTTCGCACTATTTTTGCATTTTCAAGCCCCGGTACAGAACGATACATCTGATATTGAACATCCTCCGGCAACGAACTGGACATACCTGCAATATACATCTCATTAGTATATAAGCCCTCCGGCTCAATGAATACCTGATGCCTGTCCTTATCAGCAAATTTTACTACTTTATCTTCAATGGATGGGCAGTAACGCGGCCCGGTACCCTTAATATCACCTGAGTATAAGGGTGATCTGTCGATATTTGCCTTGATTATCTCATGGGTTCTCTCATTGGTATAGGTTAGCCAGCAGGAAATCTGTTCCTTCTGCAGGTCTTCTTTTTTGGTTGTAAAGGAAAAAGGAACCACCGTTTCATCTCCGAATTGCTCCTCCACCTTACTAAAATCAATGGATCTTTTATCAATTCTGGCCGGTGTTCCGGTCTTAAACCGATACATCTCAATGCCAAGCTCCTTCAAGGAATCTGTTAAGTGAGTTGCTGACTGTAAACCATTCGGACCGGTATGATTCACTGTCTCACCATAGATACATCTTGCATTCAAATAGGTACCGGTACATAATACAACCGCTTTACAGGGATAAATCGCTCCGGAATAGGTCATTACTCCGCTTATTTTATTATCCTCTGTAAGAATCTTTACAACCTCCGCTTGTTTCACAGTTAGATTGGGCGTGTTTTCCAGAATCAACCGCATGGATTTTGAATATTCCTGTTTATCCGCCTGTGCTCGCAGAGAATGAACCGCAGGGCCTTTTGATACATTAAGCATCTTAGACTGAAGGTAGGTTTTATCAATATTTTTACCCATCTCTCCACCTAATGCATCAATCTCTCGAACCAAATGCCCTTTCGATGTTCCCCCTATATTCGGATTACATGGCATCATTGCTACACTATCCATATTTATTGTAAATAGTATAGTATTCAGAGACAGCCTTGCTGCAGCTAACGCTGCTTCACAACCGGCATGACCCGCACCTACAACCACCACGTCATAGCTCTCGTATACGTAAGACATATTAACCTCCCATGCTGCACCGGGGGTGCAGCTAATACCGCTGTAAGAACAAGAAGCTCGCACCTATATGTGTACTTCACTGTTGTGTAGTTACTGTTACTTAATTACAACACTATTTGCCCATACAGAATTCCTTGAATATCATATTAACCAAATCTTCCTCTACATTTTCGCCAATGATTTTACCAAGAAGCTCATAGGCGTTCATAAGATCAATTGAAAAGAAATCCTCCGGCATTCCTTCCTCAATACTCTGAGTAACTAGCCGAAGACTTTCCAGTGTGCTGGTAAAAGCCTCTTTATGCCGTTCATTTGTGATATAAACCTCTTCATTAAAGGTGATTTTTCCTTCAAAGAACATATTTTTAATTGATTGCTCCAAATCACTGATACCGATATCTTCGATTATCGACATCTGTATAATCGAATGAGATGTCATCTCTTCTATCTGCTCTTTCGTAATCCTTGGCTCCAAATCCGATTTATTTAAAAGTAAAATTGCCTTTTTATCCTTAATTAGTTCTAAAATTGCTTTATCATTCTCATCCAGCTCTGTCGAAGAATCAAGAACATAAATGATAAGATCTGCATCGGAAGCAATCTTTATTGCCTTTTCGACACCTATTTTTTCGATGATATCATTGGTATCCCTGATACCTGCCGTATCGATGATATTTAGTATAATTCCATTCAGGTTAATCGTTTCCTCCAGGGTATCACGAGTGGTACCGGCAATATCCGTCACGATAGCTCGTTCTTCCCCTACAAGGGCATTAAGAAGACTTGATTTTCCGGCATTTGGTTTACCGATTATAACTGTCTTGATACCCTCCTTGATTATTTTACCGTTATCGGAATTCTTAAGTAATTGTTCTATTATTTCTGCTTCTTGTCCTATATGCTCTCTCAGCTGTTCGTTATAGCCATCCAAAGTATAATGCTCAGGATCGTCCAAGGCTGCCTCGATAAATGCAATATCACGTAGAATCTTCTCTCGAAGCTCTGTTATAATCTGACGTTCCTTACCTCTAAGCTGGTTTATGGAATTCTGTAGAGCTAATTCATTTTTAGCAGAAATAATATCGCATACCGCCTCAGCTTGAGATAAATCAATTCTCCCATTTAGGAACGCTCTTTTCGTAAACTCTCCGGGCTCAGCCATTCTTGCACCATGCCTTAATACGACCTCAAGAATTCTGCGTGTTACGATAATACCGCCATGACAATCAATCTCAATAATATCTTCCCTGGTATAGGTAGCGGGAGATCGCATTATAGCAACCATAACTTCATCAATTACCTGATCCGAATCAACTATGAATCCGTAATGAATGGTATGGCTTTGTTCCTTGGATAGAATCTTATTCCCTGACTTTGATTGATAGATACGATCTATAATATCAAAAGCCTTACTGCCACTTATTCTAATTATACTAATGCCACCGTTACTTAAACCTGTTGCAATTGCTGCGATCGTATCCGATCTCATAACAGCTCCTCCATTCCTACGTTATTGACTTTGGGTTACGAAGCAAAGCGTTTCATCGTATAGGAATCAATTTCCTATATGATGAATAAAAAGGTGTCTTAAAGTATGCTCTACTTTTAAGACACCTATTTAACATACAAGTAAAGATTTATCCTACTAGTTTAACATACCTTCCCTTTGAATTGTGATAATACTGCATCTTCGATGCAGCCGGGAACCCGGAAGAACAAGGAGTTTACTCTAATGGGCAAACTTCGCAGTTCTTCCCGTGTGAAGATGCTCTTTCTTCACACTACTCATTCATGATGCCAAAGCACCGCGAATTTGGGCGGTAGCACAAATTTGCCGATTGAAAAATCTATGATTTTTCAATCTACTCTGCAGGCTGTTGATTCTGTTTCTCTTTGCTTTCCTTATATTTCTCGTAGTCCTTCTTGTAATCGGTACTGTAATTCTTGTTGTAACCACTCTTACTGGTATTGTAAGGCTTATTATATCCCTTAAATCCTCCGGAACCACTGCCGCCTCTGCGATCGTCCTTACGGAAATTATTATTACCTGAAGGTCTGTTATTCGGTCTTGTATCGCGATAGGTTTTCTTTACATTGATTACAACTTTACGGTAAGGCTCTTCGCCTTCTGAATAAGTCTCTACGTATTTATCATTCTGTAAGGCAGAATGAATAATTCTTCTCTCATAAGGATTCATAGGCTCCAGAGAAACCGGTTTTCTGGATCTCTTCACCTTAAATGCGATATTCTTAGCAAGGTTTTCAAGGGTTTCTTTTCTTCTTGCTCTATAATTCTCTGTATCTAACTTAACCTTGATATAGTTTTCGCTATTCTTGTTAACTACCAAGCTAACTAAATATTGAAGAGAATCAAGAGTTTGACCTCTTTTGCCAATCAAGACACCCATTTCATCGCCATCGATATTAACTTCAACCGTTGCATTCTCCTGATCATAATTTACTTCGATCGAAGCATTGATTTCCATCTTGCTAAATACATCCGTTAAGAATTTCTTAGCTGTATTCTCAATTGTCATTTTGATTCTTGCTCTGATTCTTGCCGGTTTACCGAACATACCTAAGAAACCGCTGGATTCTTTCTCTATCACTTCATACTCTATATTATCTATTGTAGTACCAAGCTCTAGCATAGCATTTGTTAAAGCTTCATCAACTGTCTTACCAGTTACTTCTTTCCACTCCATTGCTATTTATCCCCCTTTTCCATGTTCTTGTTCTGAAGAAGGTTGGCTATCTCTGAAATACTCCTTGGACCGGTCGGAGTACTTTTTTCGCTACTGCTATTTACAGATTCCTCCTGTCCTTCACTTGTATCCGTACTTTCAGTAACCTTAGCCTTGTTATATACAGAACTATCGATAGACTTTGTCTGCAGCTTAGCTAATTCCTGCATGGATGCACCAGTCTGTGCTGCTTTCATAAATGATCGTTTCTTTGACGCCTTTGCTACATTCTTCGCAATTAATTCATCAACATCAATCTTGTCCATATACTTATTTACAAAGAATTGCTGAACAATTGCATATACACTGGTTGCAATCCAGTAAATACCGATACCAGTAGGTAACGTTACACAGAAGATACCTGACATGATCGGCATTACTACATTCATCGATTTCATTGCATTAGCAGAAGGGTCTGCATTACTTGACTTATTCTTAACCTCCAGCTGTTTACCCTGGAAAAATTGCAGAACCATCGCTAAAATAGGAACTAAGATTCCGGGGAAAGCCCAGCCTGGCTTCTCGGCAATATTCAAGCCTAGGAAGTTATTAACATGTGATATTTTATCATAGGATTCCTGAATAACGGCTCCCATAGAAGAGAAAGCTATCTTAAGCGCTTCCCATTGGGCCAATTGGAATTTAGCCAATGCATCAATCACATAATTAGTGGTTGACAAGTCATTGTTTCCAAATCGTATTCCCTGTGCATTCTCAAAAATACCCTTTATGGTATCCGCATATCCGGTAGTACCCATGATACCAGTAGCAACCGGTTCATATAATTCTTTAACTGATGTTACATATGCCGGAATATTGTTAATTACCGAGTATAATGCAAACATAATCGGCAGTGTAATCAAAAGCGGTAAGCATCCGGAGGTCGGATTAGAACCGTATTTCTGATATAATGCCTGTGTTTCCTCTTGCTGTTTTCTTAAAGAAACTTCATCCTTCTTACCCTTATATTTTGCTTGAATCTTCTGCAATTCCGGGTTCATTCTGGAAGAGAGCTTCGTAAATTTCTGCTGTTTGATCGTTAAAGGGAGCATTAAGGTTCTAACGATAAAGGTAAAAAATATAATAGATAATGCAATATTCTGAATTCCGAATAAATGAAAAAATTCATAAATAGCATTCATGATCCAGCCTAGTACTGCTGCGATCGGTCCTAAAAGTCCTCCGCCTGCCGTTAATAATGTAACCACCAATTATTTTTCCTCCTTAGAGCTGCTGTCCAATTGACACCTATCTACAAGATGAAACGGTAATTCGTTTCACTTGTCATAAATTACGGGACCGGGTCATACCCACCCTTATGAAATGGATGACAACGTAATACGCGTCTTACAGCTAAATATGTTCCCTTGAAGACTCCATACTTTTCCAATGCTTCAATTGCATACAAAGAGCAAGTAGGTGCATAGATACAACTTGGTGTTCTCTTAAGAGGAGATATATATTTTCGATAAAGCTTTATCATAAATATAAATATTTTCTTAATAATCACTTTTATACCCCTACATTACTCTTATATATCCGATTAGTTGTTACTAGTATTTTTCCCAATTTTATGGAGCTTCATCAGGTGTAACAATGCGTTTTCAATCTCTTTGAAATTCTTTTCTCTGGCACCAACTCTGGCCACAACGACAATATCTAATCCACTTAAAAAGCTATCCTCCGATAGCCGATAGCTTTCTCTGATCAATCTGGTTATTCTGTGTCTAATAACGCTATTGCCAACTTTTTTACTAACCGATATTCCAATTCGATTATTATCTTTTTCGTTTCTTCTGACATACATGATCAAATATTTATTCGCATAGGATTTTCCGGTACGATATATTTCTCTGAATTCATCGTTTTTCTTTAATGTTTCCGAATATTTCATTATTTAGTTACCTTTGCAAATGATAACACATATACATCAAACACTACTGTTTAAGATCTTTGTTGTCATGTATTATGCGATTATTATTTATACTCTATGCGGTAATGACTTACCGCATTAAGTACAAAAAGATTCATAGAAGAAAAGGTCACAAAATTGCGACCTATGCAGACAATTGCTTTCTTCCTTTTGCTCTTCTAGCAGATAATACCTTTCTGCCGTTAGCTGTTGCCATTCTCGCTCTAAAACCATGAACCTTTGCATGGGATCTCTTTTTCGGTTGGAATGTCATCTTCATTGCTCTGCACCTCCTTTTAACTGCACCGTGCTTTATGCTTAGCGAATTTTATCTTATTGATTTCTCACACACAACAAATTTCAAGTTCTGAGAAATTATGCTGCCATAAATAAGGGTTATGGCTATCCATACCGCTACTTATGCTATTTTGGAATATCACGTCTATTATATTCGCATTGCTTGCCTTCGTCAAGTAAATATTTTGCTTTTAACCTTGTTATAGGCTTGTGGATATCTGCATTTCTTCCTATTTATATATAATAATGTTGATAAATATTATTCTTTTGTTGATAACCTGTTATTCTCTCTTCAAAATATTAAGCCTATTTCTTGATTCTATTCACATTTTCGGGCTGTGAATAATGTTAAGATTCTTGTCCACCCCTTCCACAGAGGGATGAAAAATAAAGAAAGGCATAATAACCATTGAAAATTTAATAATTTTGTTATAATATATATCTATGTGAGTATTGATGGAGGCTACAATGAAGAATTTAATTCAATCTAAATGGGACGATATTTTAAAATATTTGAGATCGGAGTATGGGGTAACGGATGTATCTTATAATACCTGGTTAAAGCCATTAAAGGTTTATGATGTAGTTGATCATGTTATCACAATTCTGATTAATGATGAACGCATTGGACCTCCGAGTATTAACGTAATCCGTAATAAATATGAACTGCTTTTAAAGGTAGCAATTGAGGAGATCATGAATGAACCCTATGAAATCCGATTTGTACTTCAAAGCCAGATTGATTCGATTGAGAAGATTCCGGAACCTGTTACTATAAAGAAGAAAAATAGTGGTCCTACTTTCTTAAATGCCAGATATACCTTCGATACCTTTGTCGTTGGCGGTAATAATGAATTTGCAAGAGCTGCCGCTTTAGCTGTAGCAGAAAATCCGGGTGAAATATATAACCCGCTTTTTATTTATGGCGGAGTAGGTCTTGGAAAAACCCATCTTATGCATTCGATTGCTCATTTCGTATTGGAACAAAATCCGGATACGAAGGTTCTTTATGTTACCAGTGAAAAATTTACTAATGAGCTGATTGATGCTATTCAAAAGAATACTACACATCAATTTAGAGACAAGTATCGGTCGATTGATATCCTACTGATCGATGATATTCAATTTATAATAGGTAAGGAGAGAACTCAGGAGGAGTTTTTCCATACCTTTAATACGTTACACGAATCTAAAAAACAGATTATTATCTCCAGTGATCGCCCTCCAAAGGAAATGCTTACATTAGAGGACAGGCTTCGTTCCCGTTTTGAACATGGCCTTCTCGCAGATATCCAATCTCCTGATTATGAGACCAGAATGGCTATTCTACGTAAAAAGGAAGAGTTGGACGGTTTGAAGATTGACGAAGAGGTTCTTCGCTATATTGCTACAAATATAAAATCCAATATTCGTGAACTGGAGGGTGCATTAACCAAGATTGTAGCCTTTTCAAGATTAAAAAAACGGGATTTGAATCTTCTTCTTGCAGAGGAAGCACTGCAGGATATTATCTCACCCAATGAGAAAAAGGTCATTACCGTAGACTTTATTGTAGAAGTAGTTTCAGAGCATTATAATTTAACTCCCGCTGAAATATATTCGAAGGATAAGAGCAGAAATATATCTTTTCCAAGACAGATAGTTATGTATCTTTGCAGACGACTTACCGATTTATCGGTTACTGAGATAGGTAAGAGCTTAGGAAATCGCGATCACTCCACTGTTTTACATGGTTATGATAAGGTAGCCGGCGATATCCAGAGTGATTCCTCTTTACATAATACAGTTGATGTGTTAATAAAGAAGATTAACCCGGAATAATATTTTTAAGTTTTATGTTATAATACTTCCTATTATATATAGAAAGTATTATTTTGAAGCTTTTTCATCCAATGTTGATATCTGGTTGATAAAAAGTTGATACTAAGTTGATACTGTGTTCGTGAATTATTTTACATTATTTGTATTCCTTTTTTATAAATGATATCCACACAAAATCAGAATAGAATCCTGCCGGGTTATCAATTGCCGAAAGCATTGATTCTTAAGACCAAAACCCTTATATCAACAAATTCACACCCCTTATGATTAAGATTACTAAGAATCTTTAATATATTTCTATAAATGCATGTGAAGGGAGATTATACACATATGAAAATCCAATGTCAAAAAGCGGATCTTTTAAATGGTGTTAATATTGTACTAAAGGCAGTACCCGTTAAATCGACGATGCCTATTTTAGAATGTTTGATTATAGAGGCAACAGATTCTTGTATCAAACTTATTTCAAATGATATGGAGTTGGGTATAGAAACAATTGTTAAGGGTGAAGTAATAGAAAATGGAACAGTTGCATTAAACGCTAAGATATTTTCTGAAATTGTTCGAAGACTACCTGAAAACGAAGTAAGCATAACGACCGATCAGAATTTTCTAACAGAAATAATTTGCGAGAAAGCGAAATTTTCTATCTCAGGAAGATCCGGTGAAGAATTCCCCGGATTACCTAAAATAGAAAAAGAGAATGCAGTTGTTTTATCTCAATTTACTCTAAAGGAGATTATCCGTCAGACAGTGTTTTCTATTTCTGATAATGAGAGTAATAAGATTATGACCGGTGAGTTATTTGAGATTAAGAATAACGAACTAAGAGTGATATCACTGGATGGACACAGAATCTCTATCCGTAAGATATTTATGAAGGATTCTTATGAGAACCGTAAGGTTATCGTACCCGGGAAGACCTTGAATGAAATAAGTAAAATTTTGTCCGGTGAAGTATCCTCCATGGTAAATATTTTCTTTACGGAAAAACATGCGTTATTCGAATTTGATGATACGGTTGTATTAACAAGATTGATAGAGGGAGAGTACTATCGTATCGATCAGATGCTTTCCAGTGACTATGAGACAAAGTTTACTATAAATAAAAAAGAGCTTCAAAACTGTATCGAAAGAGCCTCATTGTTAATCAGAGAGACAGATAAGAAGCCGATTATAATTGATATAAAGAATAATAATTTTGAATTAAAGATTAATACTGCTATAGGTTCTATGAATGAAGAAATTGATATTACACTTGAGGGTAAGGATATCGTTATTGGCTTTAATCCGAAATTCTTATTAGATGCATTACGTGTTATAGATGATGAGACAGTAGATGTCTATTTGATTAATGCAAAAGCGCCCTGCTTTATACGTGACAAGGATCAATCATACATTTATTTAATCTTACCGGTTAATATTAATGTTGTAGCCTAATTTCCCCTAATCATTTCTATGATTTCAGAAAGGATGTATTTGATGCATCAGATTAAATTAAGAGAAGAGTTCATTAAGCTCGGTCAGGCATTGAAAGCTGCGGGACTTGTTGATTCCGGAGCCGGAGCGAAGGATGAGATTCTTGACGGAAAAGTAAAGGTAAACGGTGTCGTAGAAGTTCAAAGAGGTAAAAAACTCCATGATGGAGACCTTGTGGACTATAACGGCGAACAAATAAAGATTGTAAAGTAGCATTAAGCTATGGTATCAATGCAGAGGCTTCGTTCATCAAAGAAACGTAAGCTATATTGATATATATGTTTTTGCTTAAATTAACATAAGTTGTAAAGGAAATGTTGGTGCGTATATGATTGTCAAGTCTTTAGAACTAAAGGATTACCGAAATTACAGTAATCTTAGTATGCAGTTTCATAATGGTACCAATATTTTATACGGAGAGAATGCCCAAGGAAAAACCAATATTCTTGAAGCAATTTATCTCTGTGGAACTACAAAATCTCATCGAGGAAGTAAAGATAAAGAGATTGTCAAGTTTCTGGAGGAAGAAGCCCATGTCCGAATTATTCTCGAAAAAAATCAAATTCCACATAGGATTGATTTACATTTAAAGAAGAATAAAGCAAAGGGAGTGGCCATTGATGGTATCCCGATTAAAAGACAAGGTGAATTATTCGGAATGCTGAACCTTGTGTTTTTTTCGCCGGAGGATCTTTATATTATAAAAAACGGACCTTCCGAGAGAAGACGCTTTCTTGATTTAGAGCTATGTCAGTTAGATAAGATATATCTGAATCAGCTATCAAATTATAACAAAATTCTTGCCCAGCGAAATAATTTATTAAAGCAAATCGGTACAAACAGGAATTTATTGGATACAATATATATATGGGATTCTAAACTGGTGGAATTTGGTCGTAAGATCATCGAAACCAGATATGATTTTGTACTTCGGTTAAATGCATTGGTCGGAGAGATACATAAGAGGTTAAGCGGTGGCAGAGAAGAATTGAATCTACAATATGAGCCGAATGTTAAGGCAGAAGATTTTGAAGATAAATTAAAAAAATCCCTAGATAAGGATTTATATTTAAAGATGACTCATGTGGGTCCCCATAGAGATGATTTGTGCTTTTTGTTAGGACAGGTTGATATCCGTAAGTATGGTTCTCAAGGTCAGCAAAGAACAGCGGCACTTTCCTGTAAGCTGGCTGAGATTGACTTAGTGAAATCCGTAATAAAAGAAAATCCGATATTACTATTGGATGATGTTTTATCTGAGTTGGATCGACAGAGACAGACCCATTTGCTCAATAGTATAGGGGATATTCAAACGATGATTACATGTACCGGATTAGAGGAGTTTATTAATAATCGGTTCGAATATAATAAAATATTTCATGTGGTGGAAGGTACGGTAACCAGTGAGAATTAATTAAGTTAACAATACGAGGATAAGCAAGGCAGGATTTTAATATATGCTTTTATTACAACAAAACGGAAGATAAGAGTATAAATTATTAGTACGGAGGTGAAGTCCTCCAAAAAATTGGAGGAGAAATCATGAGTAACGAATACGGTGCAGAACAAATTCAAATATTGGAAGGACTAGAGGCAGTAAGAAAAAGACCCGGTATGTACATCGGTTCCACCTCCTCTAAGGGCTTACATCACTTAGTCTACGAAATTGTAGATAATGCGGTGGATGAGGCACTTGCCGGATATTGTGATACAATCGATGTTACCATTAATGAGGATAATTCCGTTACCGTAATTGATAACGGAAGAGGTATTCCGGTAGGAATCAACCAGAAGAAGGGAATCTCTTCCGTAGAGGTAGTATTTACTATTCTGCATGCCGGCGGAAAATTCGGTGGTGGAGGATATAAGGTATCCGGTGGTCTTCATGGTGTAGGAGCATCTGTAGTAAATGCTCTTTCCGAATGGTTAACCGTTGAAATCTGTGTTGATGGAAAAAAATACTTCCAGAGATATGAACGAGGTAAGGCATGCGGAAGATTAGAGGAGATAGGAGACACGGATTGTAGGGGAACCACAGTTACCTTCCTTCCTGACAAAGAAATCTTCGAAGAAACCGTGTATGATTACGATATTCTTAAGCAAAGACTGCGCGAAATGGCGTTCTTAACAAAAAATATTAAAATTATTCTTCGTGACAAGAGAGAAGAAGAAATCAAGGAGAGAGAATTCCATTATGCCGGCGGAATCAAGGAATATGTGGAGTATCTTAATCGCCATAAGGATCCGTTATACCCAGATATTATCTATTGTGAAGGAACGAAGGATAATGTCTATGTAGAAGTAGCACTTCAGCACAACAGTACCTATACCGAAGGTTGCTACAGCTTTGTTAATAATATAACCACTCCGGAGGGTGGAACCCACCTGGCTGGCTTTAAGAATGCAATTACGAAAACCTTTAATGATTATTCCAGAGCTATGAAATATCTTAAGGATAGTGATCAGAATCTATCCGGTGAGGATATCAGGGAAGGCTTAACGGCAATTATCAGTATTAAGATTGCAGATCCGCAGTTTGAAGGACAGACGAAGCAAAAGCTGGGTAATTCCGAAGCAAGAGGTGCGGTAGACAGTATTGTAAGTGATCAATTAACCTATTTTCTGGAGCAGAATCCTCAGGTAGCTAAGACTATTTGCGAAAAAGCGGTGCTTGCACAAAGGGCAAGAGATGCAGCCAGAAAAGCGAGGGATCTGACCTGAAGAAAGACGGCTCTGGAGGGAATGAGTTTACCAGGTAAGCTGGCTGATTGTTCGGAGAAGGATCCGTCCAAGTGTGAGATCTACATTGTTGAGGGTGATTCTGCGGGAGGATCTGCAAAGACAGCTCGAACCAGAGCAACTCAAGCAATCCTGCCCCTTCGAGGTAAAATTCTGAACGTTGAGAAATCAAGATTAGATAAAATATTAGTAAATAATGAGATTAAAGCAATGATTACAGCGTTTGGTACAGGTATTTCTGATGATTTCGATATAAGTAAGCTTCGCTATCATAAGATTATCATTATGACCGATGCGGATGTAGATGGTGCTCATATCAGTACCTTGCTATTGACCTTCTTCTATCGTTTTATGCCGGAGCTTATTAAGCAAGGTTATGTATATTTGGCACAACCGCCTCTCTATAAAGTGGAGAAGAATAAGTATGTCCGTTACGCTTACAGCGATGATGAGTTAAATCAGATATTGTTGGAAATTGGTAGAGATTCCAACAATAAAATCCAACGCTATAAAGGTCTTGGTGAAATGGATGCGGAGCAGCTATGGGATACAACCATGGATCCAGAGAAGAGAATCCTGCTTCGTGTCAGTATGGACGAGGAGGAATCCTCAGAAATTGATATAACCTTTACCACGCTGATGGGTGATAAGGTAGAGCCAAGAAGAGAATTCATTGAAGCAAACGCAAAATATGTAAAGAATCTTGATATATAAAGGCTTTTGAAAATGATAAAGCTGAATGAAAAGCATACAAGAGGAAACAGCAAGCTGTTTCACTTGTTATGATTAACGGAGGAATAACAATGGATGAGAATATCTTCGACAAGGTGCATGACGTCGATCTAAAGAAGACAATGGAAACCTCGTATATCGAGTATGCCATGTCAGTTATCGCGGCACGCGCCCTGCCCGATGTAAGGGACGGTCTTAAGCCGGTACAAAGAAGAATTTTGTATGCATTGATAGAATTGAATAATGGACCAGACAAGCCGCATCGTTAATGTGCGCGTTTTGTCGGTGATACCATGGGTAAATATCATCCTCACGGAGACAGTTCAATCTACGAGGCATTGGTAAAATTGGCACAGGACTTCTCTACCAGATATCCTTTAGTCGATGGACACGGTAACTTCGGTTCTGTCGATGGTGACGGAGCTGCGGCGATGCGTTATACGGAAGCCAGGTTAAGTAAGATTTCTATGGAGATGTTATCCGATATCAATAAAGACACCGTAGATTTTGCTCCAAACTTTGACGAGACAGAGAAGGAACCCTTAGTATTACCCTCCAGATATCCGAATCTATTGGTAAACGGAACCTCCGGAATTGCGGTCGGTATGGCTACCAATATCCCGCCTCACAATCTTCGTGAGGTTATTAATGGTGTCATAAAAATTATTGATAATCATGTTGAAGAGGATAGAGAAACAGATATTGATGAATTGCTTAAGATCATTAAGGGTCCTGATTTTCCTACCGGTGCAGAAATCCTCGGGGTGACAGGTATCGAAGAGGCATATCGAACGGGTAGAGGTAAGGTTCGTGTTCGTGCAGTTACTGATATTGAACCGATGCAAAACGGTAAAAACCGTATAGTTGTAACCGAACTTCCCTACATGGTGAACAAAGCACGATTAATAGAGAAGATTGCAGAGCTTGTTAAGGATAAAAAAATAGATGGAATCACAGAGCTACGTGATGAATCAGACCGTACCGGTATGAGAATAGCGATAGAGCTTCGTAGGGATGTAAATGCCAATGTTATGCTAAATCAATTATATAAGCACACTCAATTGCAGGAAACCTTTGGTGTCATTATGCTTGCACTGGTGAACAACGAGCCAAGAATTCTCAACCTGTATCAGATGCTGGATTATTACTTGAAACATCAAAAAGAGGTTGTTACAAGACGTACCCAATATGATTTGAATAAAGCAGAAGAGCGAGCACATATCTTACAGGGCTTGCTAATCGCTCTTGATAATATTGATGAGGTAATCCGAATCATTCGTGCATCAGCCAATGGTAATGCTGCGAAGGAAAAATTAATCGAGCGCTTCGCGCTGACAGATGTACAGGCTCAGGCTATCATCGACATGAGACTTCGTGCGTTGACCGGCTTAGAGAGAGAAAGACTGGAGGCGGAGTTCGCAGAGCTTATGATAAAGATTGCTGAATTTAAGGCAATTCTTGCAGATGAGAAGAAATTACTTGGTGTAATCAAAGAAGAGATTACCCTCATTCGTGATAAATACGGCGATGAAAGAAGAACTAAGATCGGATTTGATGAGTTTGATATCTCCATGGAGGATCTGATTCCCAATGAAAACACCGTTATTGCAATGACAAGACTCGGTTATATCAAGCGTATGACGGTTGATAATTTCAAGAGTCAGCATCGTGGCGGCAAAGGTATTAAGGGTATGCAGACCATCGAGGAGGACTTCATTGAAGATCTTCTTATGACGACGAACCATCACTATATCATGTTCTTTACAAATAAGGGCAGGGTATATCGGTTGAAGGCATATGAGATACCGGAGGCAAGCAGAACGGCCAGAGGTACAGCTATCGTTAATCTTCTACAGCTGTTACCGGAGGAACGAATTACTGCAATTATTCCGTTAAAGGAATATAAGAAGGACCGATTCCTATTTATGGCAACCAAGAAGGGTATTGTGAAGAAGACCCCGATGAGTGACTATGAGCACATCAGAAAATCCGGACTCCAGGCAATTAATTTAAGAGAAGATGATGAACTCATCGAAGTAAAATCGACAAATCACCTAAAGGATATTATCCTGGTAACCAAGGATGGAATGTGTATCCGCTTTAATGAGCGGGATGTAAGACCGACTGGAAGAACCTCCATGGGTGTTATCGGTATGACACTGAACGAAGAGGATGAGATTGTAGGAATGCAGCTTCACACGCAGGGAGAGTATCTGCTGTTCGTATCAGAGAATGGTTTAGGAAAACGTACCGAAATGAAAGAATTTTCTGTTCAGCGCCGTGGCGGTAAGGGTGTAAAGTGTTATAAGATTACCGAAAAGACCGGTGATGTGATCGGAGTAAAAGCAGTAAACGAAGAAAATGAAGTAATGCTGATCACGAACGAAGGTATTATTATCCGGATTATGGTTAACGGTATTTCTGTACTTGGCAGAATTACCTCGGGTGTAAAGCTGATGGATATTGATGTGGAGATGAAAATAAAAGTTGCTAATCTAACCAAGGTAAGAGAAAGCACTGCATCAGAGGAAGAGTTGATTAAAAATCTGGAGAATGAACTCAATGAAGAAAATCAGGTAGTTGATACCAGTGAATTTTCAGTAGAGGATGCCTATGATGAATTCTCAGAGGACTCCCTCGAGGAAGTGTTAGAAGAGAGCGAGAGCGAGAATGAGGATAATTAATTCCGACGAAATTACTAAAAATATAAAAGAGATGTGCATCGAAGCCAACTATAAGTTGGCTTCTGATGTAGAATCCAGAGTTCGCAGTGCCGGTGAGTCCGAAACGAGTATCCTTGGAAAGCAGATTCTTAATCAACTTAGTGAGAATCTGGATATTGCTGCGACAGAGGATATCCCAATCTGTCAGGATACCGGAATGGCCATTGTATTTGTTAAGCTTGGACAGGAGGTACGGATTGAAGGTATACTTCTGGAGGATGCGATCAATGAAGGAATCCGCCAAGGGTATGCAGAGGGCTATCTTCGAAAATCCGTGGTTGGAGACCCATTGATCCGTATTAATACCAAGGACAATACGCCCGGAATCATTCACTATGAGATCGTTCCCGGAGACCGGTTAGAGTTAACCGTTGCGCCGAAGGGTTTCGGAAGTGAGAATATGAGCCGGGTATATATGCTAAAGCCCTCGGATGGAGTCGAAGGTGTTAAGCAGGCAGTACTTGAGACAGTAAAGCTAGCCGGACCGAATGCATGTCCGCCGATTGTGGTTGGGATAGGAATTGGAGGCAGCTTTGAAAAATGTACCCTTCTCTCGAAGAAGGCCTTAGCAAGAAGCATGAATCAACCATCTCCCCTGGAGCATATTCGAAAGCTGGAGGAAGAACTGTTAGCCGAGATCAATCGACTTGGTATCGGACCCGGTGGTCTGGGCGGAAGGGTGACTGCACTGGGAGTTAACATTGAAATCTATCCGACCCACATCGCAGGTCTGCCGGTAGCAATTAATATCTGTTGTCATGTGAATCGCCATGTCAGTCGTGAAATATAATAATGAGTTTTTTTCATTACTTTATATGGCAATTTCTTATGAGCTATATGAGAGTAAAACAGATTGTTATGGATATACTAGGAAGAGGCTTTACTATTCCATAACAGATACCTTGAAATAATCTTACAGAGGGGATTGGAATGGATAAGTACATCACAACACCTTTAACAACACAGAAGGTAGAAGAGCTCCGTGCAGGTGATTATGTATATATCACTGGAACTATATATACAGCCAGGGATGCTGCCCATCAGAGAATGTATGACACCATGCTCCAAGGCGGCAGTATACCGATTGATTTACAGGAAAATATTATCTATTATCTGGGACCCACACCGGAACGGGAAGGGCAGGTAATCGGTTCTGCCGGACCAACCACCAGCAGCCGCATGGATAAATATACTCCGATGCTGTTGGACCGAGGCTTAAAGGGCATGATTGGCAAGGGGAAACGGAGCAAAGAGGTCATTGCAGCTATGGTGCAGAATAAAGCGGTTTATTTTGCTGCAATAGGAGGAGCAGGTGCTCTTTTATCCAAGAAAATAAAAAAGAGCAAGGTAATCGCTTATGATGACCTTGGAACAGAAGCCATTCGGGAACTATATGTAGAAGAATTTCCTGTAATCGTTGTCATTGATGCCAAAGGCAATAATTTGTATGAAATAGTGACGCAAAATTGTTGACAAAGCCAAAGCCATTTGTTATACTAGATTTTGCTTCTGTGGGAATTAGCAGATAGCAATCATCTAAAACAAGTGAATAGATTTATCGATTCATCTTGCATAAAGAACTTAAAAAGTTCGGATCTGGAGAAATACTCAAGAGGCCGAAGAGGCGCCCCTGCTAAGGGTGTAGGTCGGGCAACCGGCGCGAGGGTTCAAATCCCTCTTTCTCCGTACAAAAAAGCGTACCAATTTGGTACGCTTTTTTTCATAAAATTATATAAATTAGTTGACTCTTGGGTTACCCAAGGGATTACAATTATTACAGACGACAGGGGTGCACACCTGTAAGCCTTTGATAAGGAGGATTGTTATGTATCGTATTGGCGAATTCTCGAAGTTATGCGGGTTATCCATTGATACCCTCTATCATTATGAGAAGCGGAAGATTCTCGAACCTGCCAGAGTGGATCAATTTACCGGTTATCGCTATTATGAGGCCGGTCAACTTGTGACGGTTAATAAGATTATGGCATTAAAGGATGCTAACTTCTCGCTAGAGGAGATCGCTACGGTGCTGAACCGAAACCTTCCATTACCTTCCTTAATTAGTTTATTAGAGAATAAATCTTTAATACTGGAGGAAGAGCTTCATAAGGAGCTCAATAGGCTGGAACGTCTCCGAACCAATATATTTTTGATTAAGAATGGAGGCATACCCCAAATGAATGAAATAACAATTAAAAGTGTGGAACCTATCCTAATAGCATCGATACGAAAAAGCTTTCATAGCAGCCGTTTTGACGAAGAACTGACCGATATGTGGGCAAAGGTCAACGAGCACATCGATAAGGTGGGCGGAAAGCGTACGATACCCTGTATGATGCTGTATCATAGAGGGTGGGGTGATATGGATTCTACATCGACCCTTGAGGTGGAGGTTGTCGAACCGGTTACAAAGAGCTTTTCGGAATCAGATATTGTAAAGATTTATGAGCTACCGGCGATAGAAAAGATGGTCTGCATCGTACACAAAGGTCCCTTCTCAACCATGCCCGGAACCTTTGAGGCCTTGTATGATTGGATTAGACAGAACGGATATAAAATGTGCGGACCGCTTAGAGAGATTTATCATAAGGGTGAGTGGATTACCGACAGCCCCGAGGATTATATTACCGAGCTTCAGGTACCAATTGAATAATAAGAAAAATATAAACATTAGGTGCTGTACAACAATAAAGCCAAGAGCTGTTGTACAGCACCTCTTTTAAAATAATCAATCATTTTTATATTATTACACAAAGAGTATCAGTGATAACATAATGCCAAGAATAGATTTGTATGGTATAATCTTCTAGGATAAGTAAATTTAAGTTAATCATGTGTATTCCATTGGAGCATATCCTATTCACGGATGGATGAGATCCGCTTTTGGAAGCTCTGTACCGGATTCCTCATCGGTATAAATTATTATAAAGGCTAATATTTTATGGTGAATGAATTACAAATACGATACGGGGGGAATTTTATGGAAAAAAGAAAAAGAATAATAGTTACATTATTTATTATGATATTTGCACTAGTAATGCTGATAGCATGTAATAGCAATAAGGAGACAGAGAATGCCCCGATAGCGAAACTCAAAGTACAAGCGTCAGTGACTCCTACCGCTGAGCTCACGTCAGAACCGACATCAGTACCTACAGTCGCACCGCCCGTATTATCAAACGGGCCGACTGTCGAGGAAGTTCAGGAGATGAGGGATATTCCTTCAATAGAACTAGTAAAGGAAATTAAAATTGGATGGAATTTAGGAAATACACTGGATGCCACCGGAGAGGGTAACAGCTCAGAAATATCCTGGGGTAATCCACTAACGAAGAAAGAAATGATTGATACAGTAAAGTCAGCAGGCTTTAATGTATTAAGATTACCGATAACGTGGGAAAAGCATCTTGGACCAGCTCCGGATTATATCATTGATGAGAAATGGCTGAACAGAGTACAGCAGATCGCTGATTACGCAATTGAGAATGATATGTTTGTCATTATCAATATGCATCATGAGGAATGGCATTTTCCATCCTATGATAATGCAGAGGCTGCAATTGATATTCTGACTAAGGTATGGAGGCAGATTGCCGACCGTTTTGAGCATTATGATGAGCATCTTATCTTTGAAGGATTGAATGAACCACGACAAAAGGGTACAAATAATGAATGGAACGGTGGCAACGAGGAGGGCTGGGAAGTAGTGAACCGGTTCAATGCAGCCTTTGTAGAGACGATTCGTAAGTCCGGTGGCAACAATCCGCTCAGACATCTTATGATTCCACCTTATGCAGCTACCTCCAACACCAGAGCGTGGGCAGGCTTTACTATTCCAGAGGATGACAAGATTATTGTATCCATTCACGCATATACACCATATAACTTTGCCTTAAATAAAAACGGAACCTCTAAATGGAGTATAGATAATAGTAATGATACCGCAGAGATCGATTCTCTGATGGAAAGCCTTAATAAAAATTATATAAGCAAAGGAATACCGGTTATACTTGGTGAGTTTGGTGCAATGAACAAGGATAATTTAGAAAGCCGTGTGGCATGGGCACATTATTATATAAAAAAGGCAAAAGAGAAAGGAATTCCTTGTATTTGGTGGGATAACGGAGCTTTTGCAGGCAGCGGAGAATTATTTGGACTTCTCGACAGGCGAAAGCTTACATGGAAATATCCCGAAGTTGTAGATGCATTAATGAAGGGACTTCAATAACTGCCGCTGCTTATTGCAGAGAAAAGAGAGGAGATAATTACATGGAAAATATAACGTTGGATATAAAGAAAGAGCTTCGACGACTTGGAGCTGATATAGTCGGTATAGGGGACATCACTATGCTACCGGCTGAGGTAAGAAAGAATATGACCTTTGGAATAGCAGTTGCAGTAGCAATAGATCCGGAAGTAATAAAAGGGATTGAATATGGTCCTACGATGGAATATCGCAATGCATATGATGAATTAAATGAGAAGCTGGATGCTATCGTAACATCAGGAACACAATACATACAGAGTTTAGGGTTTGATGCCATTGCACAAACAGTATCAGAGGTTGCAAAGGCAGAGACAGAGTATAATTCTGTGCTTCCTCATAAGACGATAGCTACACGAGCCGGCATCGGCTGGATCGGTAAGAATGCGATGCTTGTGACGAAAGAATTCGGAAGTGCTGTGCGTATCTCTGCAATTCTGACCAATGCATGCCTGCAGGCAGATCAACCGATAAATGAATCGAAGTGTAAAGACTGCATGTGCTGCAAAGAGGCTTGTCCCGGAGAGGCTATTAGCGGAATAAATTGGAGTATCGTTTCTCATAGGGATATATTCTTCGATCCGGTTAAATGTAAAAGAGAGGCAAGAAGAATTACGAAAGAAAGATTAAACATTGAGAAGACATTATGCGGAAAATGCGTCTTAGTATGTCCATTTACGCAGAAATATTTAGAAAAATGTAATGAAAACAACGATTAGGCTTTTATCAAAGCCTGATTTTATAAGGGTTTAGAGGCATTGTTTGAGTTTAATAAATTGTTTTAAAAAAATAAAAAATTTAGAGTAAAAAGTTGTTGACAAAGATATGCGCATGTGGTATCATTTATTTTGCTGACGCGTTAAAGAAAATAAACGCAAAGCACGACGAACCTTGATAATTGAACAGTGAAACAACCCTGAAAATTCTAAAAAACTCGAAGTTCCACATGGACTTCGAACAAAGAGAAATTTTCATTATGATATATTGTAATGATATATCAACGAACCGTATCTGGAAACAGATACAACCACAAAAACAGTAAAGACGAAATTAGCTTGCAATTCTTAAGAATTGTAAAAGTGATTTTGTAATCACAAGGTAATCAATAGATTACTTAGCCAAAGTTTGTCTGACTGGATCAAAAACTTAAACATGAGAGTTTGATCCTGGCTCAGGATGAACGCTGGCGGCGTGCCTAACACATGCAAGTCGAACGGAGTTATTATTAGGAAGTTTTCGGATGGAATAATAATAACTTAGTGGCGGACGGG
>JAEZKL010000154.1 GCA_023415475.1 Bacillota bacterium
CGAATGCTAGAGGATATTTTCCTAAACAAGTATGCTTAAAAATCTTTGTTTACCCCTAGGGAGGGTGACATTTTCACTCGATAATTAACCTCCCAAAGGGGTGACATTTTCAAAAGTTATTGACAGAACTTTTTCTAACCCTAAAAATCGTAAAATATTCCTGTCAATCCTCCGATGCTGTTATTCTTGAATAATTTCCCTCCTTATAGTAAGATGTAGTTAATGTAAAAGGAACCTGGACAAGGTAAAGCTTGCTAAGGAGCTTTGATAGTGTCAACATACTGATACTTTGTTCTAATATATAAATAAGTAGAAACACGTTACAGATGGAGGGATACCTATGAAGGATATGGCGCAGACAGAACGGCAGATTTTTATCTTATTGTTACTTTCTGAGAATAAGAGGGGGTATACCATCAGTGATATTCATGCCTCTCTTGAAAAATGGGATGTCATCGTCGACAAGAAGACCATAGGCCGGGATATTGACAGTCTGTCCGGTATCTGTTTTATCTCCGAGGAGGAGCGAAATGGCAAGACCTATTATACCGCGGACAAATTTCGTCTTCGCGACATCACCTTCACCTCTCCCGAGCTTATCTCATTAGCCTTTCTGTTAGAGCTGCTGAAGCCTTATCAGTACATGACAATGGGTAAGACAGCTCAGGAGCTGATCCATAAGCTTCTTGATAATACCACGAACTTGAACCGAGAGTTTATTAAGCACTTTAACGGTCTGGTTACCATCAACACCAATGATTATATTAATGACGAAGTAAATCCTGAGATTGAGGACCGCCTCCAATCAGCGATCCGCAACAAGAATAAGGTGCGGATTATCTATCACAGCTTCGGCGGGGATGAAGATACCATCCGTATCATTCATCCTTATGAATTGATGCTTAACGACGGTGCGTTAAGTGTTGTTGGTTATTGTGAGCTTAGAAACGATATAAGGGACTTTAGAGTGTCCCGTATTAAAGCAATTACTCCTCTGGAGGATTCCTTTAGCATTCCCTCCGATTATTTTCTGAAGAAGGCAAGGAGCAAGTTCATTCATCTGTCCGGTAATGCGGTGGAGCAGATTATCATCGCTTTCGACGGCCCGACGGCAAAATACATTCAGGAATATGAAGCAGATCTTGCCGACGAAATCGTAGTAACAGAGTCCGGAATCAACTTCATCCGTGATACCTCGGTTACAGACGAGCTGGTTCGTTGGATCATGCAATACGGTTCCGGAGCCAGAGTCCTTAATCCCCCTCATTTAAGAGATAAAATCAAACAAGAGCTGTCAAAAAGCTTGGAATATTATAATTAGGAAGAAAGCTCATTTGTTACTTATTATATATTGATACAGATAATGTAATTACATAATGGGGCTGTCGCAAAATTATGCGACAGCCCCATTCACTAATTTCTCCACTTACGATAAAAAGCGCATAGAAGGAGGGTCCAGATAGCGATATAAGCTCCGGTCCAGACAAGTCCGGTCAACAGATCCGACCCGGACACCAGTAATCCGAACAACCCATAGCAGAGGATCCCATACAGATTCTGACTTAAGGAGATCAGTGAATGCACTGTGGATCTTCCCTCTGCTTCGATTCGCTTCTGTATATAATCCTCATGAAGGACATCCCCGGCAGCCATAATCAGATAATACAGACCATATAGAGCCATCACGCCAATTGATCTGATTAGGCCTGCTGACAGCAGCGCTCCCGCTGCCAGGCAGCAAAGGATTGCCACCTGAAACATCCGGTCTCTTTGGTGGAATAAGCGTTCAATTCCTTTTCGAATTGCCGATGCAAGAAAACCTCCAAAGGCAATAAGTATAAATCGCAGCGCTGTCCAACCGCCAATTAAGGCAATGGACAGTCCAAAGCTTTCTGCAATCAGCTGGTCATACTCATCTAAAATCCCGGCTGTTGTAATAACGAATAAGGCCAGAAGGCTGTAGAGAAGAATCTCTTTCCTCTTGATAATAAACGAGAATGCTCCATAGAAGGTTCTCTCCTCCCTCTCCCTCTTCTCCAGGGCCAGTCTCTCCTTATAAAGGTTTACTTCCTTCATGGAAAGCACCGTAATCGCTCCGATTAAGGCCGATAATACAGACAGGAGTAATGCAGGAGTAAAACCATACCTCATCCCAATAAATCCTCCGGCTACCGATGCAAGTACAGTACTAATACCGGATAAAAAACGTCCCCTGCCCAGTACCCGTTCAAACCACTCCTCCTTATTCGAAAGCTTTAGGGAATCATATAGCAAAGCTTCTTCCGATCCGGATTGAAAGCTACCTCCCAGCCCCCACAGAATAAAGCCCAACGCATATAAGCCAAAGCAATCAGCAAATATCCAGGTCAAATAGCAACCAGCCTTAAGTATCTGACCGAATAGGAGCATTTTCTTCCTACTCCAGCGATCAGCCAAAATTCCGGTCGGAATCTCCATAATAACACCGGGTACCGACCAAATAGCCAGCAACAAGGATATCTGCCCTAATGTCAACCCTCCTGCTTCAAACATCAGTAGATAAAGCGGATAAATTGGCATCAGTTCATTAAAAAAACGATAAATATAATACTTTCGTGTGTTCATTCGTCCCTCCATATCAATGTAATAGTTTCATTTCCTATACCTATGGAGGACCACGGGATACCCGGTGTTACTGTCCAGTGTCATACCACAATCTCATCTAACCACCTCCTAAGTTATAAATATTATATTGACCTGTATTATAAAGTATATATACCAAAATTTCCACTCAATTATAAGCCCTATCAATAAATCTTTAAAATTTCTTAAGTATAATCACAAAATTTTATAAATATACAGTTGACAATTACGAAATCAGCGAATATACTAATAAAAAACACATAATTATAACAAACCGATGAGTAAGAAGAGTAGATATCGCTAATTATTAGCAGAGAGCCGCAGGGGGTGTGATTGCGGTAATAATGCAATATCGAATGGGCTTACGAGGGTGGGAAGAACGATAGGAAGCTATCCAGTAATGCCCAACGGTAACTTCGACCGTTAACAAGGAAGCATATATAAAAGTATATGAATTGAGAGGGTGCATTGCACCAAACCGGGTGGTACCGCAGAAGTTTATCAAAGCTTTTGTCCCAGTAGAATTACTGAGGCAGGGGCTTTTTTTATACAGATTTACAGATGAATTTATCATTCATTATTGAAACTAACGTTATTCAATTAGCACAAATTGAATCCTCAATAAAAAGAGTAACCTTTAACACGATAATAATTTGAAAGGAGTAAACATTATGTCAAAGAAAGTTCCACATAGACTATACCTTACCGAGGATCAAATGCCAAAGCAATGGTACAATCTCAGAGCAGATATGAAGGAGCTGCCCGCTCCTATTCTAAATCCCGGAACCTTACAACCGGCTAAGGTCGAAGAATTATATCCCGTATTCTGCGAAAAGCTTGCCGAGCAGGAAATGGATAACACCACAAGATATTTTGATATTCCGGAGGAGGTTCAGGAATTCTATAAAATGTATCGTCCTTCTCCGCTCATTCGTGCTTACAATCTGGAAAAGGCACTGGATACACCGGCAAAGATTTACTTCAAATTCGAGGGCAACAACACCTCCGGAAGCCATAAGCTGAATTCTGCTATCGCGCAGGCATATTATGCGAAAGAGCAAGGGCTCACGAGCTTAACTACGGAAACCGGTGCAGGTCAATGGGGTACTGCTTTATCCGAAGCCTGCTCCTATTACAATCTGCCTCTTACCGTATTTATGGTGAAGGTCTCTTATGAGCAGAAACCCTTTCGAAAATCCGTAATGCAGACCTTTGATGCAAATATCATCCCCAGCCCCAGCGATACAACCGAGGTTGGTAAGATGATACTCTCCAAGAATCCGAATACCGGAGGCAGTCTTGGCTGCGCTATCTCCGAGGCAGTTGAGAAGGCTGTAACCACCCCTAACTGCCGCTATGTTCTTGGTTCTGTACTAAATCAAGTGTTATTACATCAGTCAATTATCGGGCTGGAATCGAAGCTTGCGATGGAGATGTTAGATGAATATCCGGATATTGTGATCGGCTGTGCCGGTGGCGGTTCCAATCTCGGCGGCTTGATTGCACCTTTTATGCAGGATAAGCTTCTTGGCAGAGCCAATCCAAGAATTATCGCTGTTGAGCCCGCTTCCTGCCCTTCCTTTACCCGCGGCAGATATGCATATGACTTCTGTGACACCGGTAAGGTTACCCCTCTTGCAAAGATGTATACTCTTGGAAGTAGCTTTATGCCCTCTGCAAATCATGCAGGTGGCTTACGATATCATGGAATGTCACCCATTCTGTCTAAGCTTTATGATGACGGATATATGGAAGCTATCGCTGTGGAACAGACCAAGGTATTCGAAGCTGCTGTATTTTTTGCTAAGCAGGAGACCATCTTACCTGCTCCCGAATCAGCACATGCCATCCGTGGTGCTATTGACGAGGCATTAAAATGTAAGGAATCCGGAGAAGCTAAGACAATCCTCTTTGGGCTGACCGGAACCGGATATTTTGATATGACGGCATATAATGCATACCTAAGCGGTAGCATGACAGATTATATCCCCAGTGATGAGGATTTACAGAAGAGCTTCGACGAATTACCGAGAATCCCCGGTATTAAGTAGCTATATTCTTCTCCAAATTGGATATAAAATAGAGGGAACAGAGCCGGTTGTTACTTCAACTGGCTCTGTTCCTGTTCCTTAATCAATCTGTTCAAACGTCTTATCTCAACGAATAGATATCCTCCGGTTACAGTGAAAGCAAGGAAATCTGAGATGGGAACTGACATTAAGATACCCTTCAGTCCGAATAGATTTGACATTATTAAAATAGTAGGAACCAAAAATAGTATTTGCCTGGACAGGGTCAATAAAAGAGAAATTTTTGGTCTTCCAACTGCCTGGAAATAAAGAGATCCAATAATCTGCACCCCCAAAACCGGGAGCATCAGCATTACAATTTTAATAGCATTTGTTCCAAATTCGCGAAATGCCTCCTCCTTACCAAAGGCACCTATCAATGCTCCGGGAAAAATTCTGGTTGCCGTAAAGCCTGTAATAGCAACAACCGATGCCGCCAGAATTGCTTTTCCCAGCGTTTCCTTAATTCTATGATAATTTTTTGCACCTCGATTATATCCGATGATTGGTTGAGCTCCATGACTAATACCGATAGTTGGCATCACCAGCAGGGTCTGGAGGCTATTGATCGCTCCCATTCCTCCGATAGCAACATCTCCACCATAGTAACCCAGTCGATTATTCATAATTAGGTTGAGTAAGCTTCCGCTTATCTGATTCGCAAAGGAGGGAAGTCCGGCCAAAACAGTCTTTCCCACAAGCGAGGGGGATAAAATCAAGTTCTTGGGACGTAGCTTCATATTGCTGCGTTTTGTTAGAAAGTAGGAAATACCCCAGATTGCGGAGAGGCCTTGACCCCCGATCGTAGCAAGGGCTGCCCCCGCCATTCCCCAACCGAATCGGAAAATGAATACATAATCAAATACGATGTTAAAGCCGGCTCCGATAAACATGGAAATCATAGCTGATTTTGGACTTCCATCAGCGCGCATAAAATGATTCATACCTACCGATGGTCCCTGTAACACAGAGGCATACAAAATGATTCTCATATACTCTAAGGCATAGGGCATACTTTCTTTACTCGCACCGAACAAGGTAAGCAAACCTTCCAGATTCATAAGTGCAACAACCATGAATAAAAAGGAAGTAATGAATATCATCGCAATGGAATTACCCAGAATTCTCTCCGCACCTTCTCTGTCCTTCTCTCCTAGCTTGATGGAAAACAGAGACGCTCCTCCGGCTCCAAACATTAATGCCAACCCCATCATGATCATCATAATCGGGAAGGATACCGTTAATGCCGTAAGCCCTATGGACTGTAGATCCTTCGCATTGCCGATAAACATTCTGTCAACAATATTATATAATGCATTCACCAACATACCAATGGTTGCCGGTATTGAAAATTCCATCAGTAGCATTCCGATTTTTTTCGTGCCAAGACGATCCTGGCTGTGCTTTTGAATTACCTTTTCTTCTGTCATAATATGTTCCATGCCTTTCTATCTTTTCACATAAGCTGATATTTCATCATAATAATATGTATGAATGTGCATTTGCTTTGTAGATTATACTTTTTATCATATATTTTAATATAATAAACGATTTTAGAAAACTTATCCACATATATATAAGGTTTTTAGAAGTATTTTATCGTATTGTATAATTATTTTTGTTTTCTTATTTCAATCTATATGATATAATGTTGGTTATGCAATTTTTTATATCCTATGGAGGAACCAACATGAATGATCAAACAACACATGATGTGTTAGAGGACAAGTTTCGAGAATTAATCGCTTTTGCCAACCGTCAAAAAGGCATCCTGGAAGCAGAAAAGGTACATACACTCATAAGCGAGTTAAATTTAGATAATAATCAGATTGACAAGATTTATGAGAGACTTGAAGCATATAATATCGTTGTACTTAGTAACACTGAAGAGGAAGAGCCTACTGACGAGATCTTACTTGAGCTCGACGATGATTCTGAGGATGTACAGTCCGAGGTGGAAGCCCTTACCAGTTCCTCCTATTCCATGTCTGACGACCCGGTTCATCTGTATTTAAAGGAAATCGGTAATTACCCGCTTCTTTCTATGGCGGACGAGGTTGAATTAGCTAAGAAAATCGCTGATGGCGATGATTATGCAAAGCAGCTTTTAGCCGAATCCAACCTAAGATTGGTTGTCAGCATCGCGAAGCGCTATGTGGGAAGAGGTCTGTCCTTCCTGGACTTAATCCAAGAGGGTAATCTGGGATTAATTAAGGCCGTCGAAAAGTTCGATTATACGAAGGGTTACAAATTCAGTACCTACGCAACCTGGTGGATTCGTCAGGCGATCACAAGATCAATTGCTGACCAATCCCGAACCATTCGAATTCCGGTGCATATGTCAGAGGTTATCAACAAAACCTACCGCGTATCTCGTAACCTGCTTCAAGATTTAGGAAGAGAACCAACCGAGCAGGAGCTGGCAGATGCAATGAGCCTGCCGATTGATAAGGTCAGAGAGATTCTTAAGGTCTCTGCAGATCCGATTTCCCTTGATACTCCGATCGGCGAAGAGGATGACAGTCACCTAGGCGATTTTATCAGTGATGAATCCATGATGGGACCGGAGGATGCCGCCTCCTATTCCATACTAAAGGATCAAATCTCAAAATTATTGGATACACTAACTGACAGAGAACAACGTGTATTAATCCTGCGCTTTGGATTAAAGGACGGACGAAGCCGTACACTCGAAGAAGTAGGCAAGGAGTTCAATGTTACCCGTGAGCGTATTCGTCAAATTGAAGCGAAGGCTCTTCGTAAGCTGAGACATCCCAGCCGTGCTAAGATGCTGAAGGGTTATGATATCATCTAAACCTTAATGGAAGGAGTGTTTTCATGATTCGTATCGCATTCATGGTTCTTCGCAGCCTTCTCAATTTACCTTACTGGCTATTTCATATTAACCAGCTTTGTAATATTGATAAATACGATGCAGCTACCCGTTATGCCTATCTTCATAAGCTGGTTCCGATTATAAATCGGAGGGGAAGAGTGGTGATTGATTGTCATGGGCTTGATAATCTTCCAAAGGAGACCGGTTACATTATGTTCCCAAATCACCAGGGACTATTTGATGCCCTCACCTTTCTGGAAACACACGAACGGCCCTTTGTCACCGTAATGAAGAAGGAAGTAAAGGATACTATCCTACTGAAACAGATTATACAGCTATTACAGGCGGAAGTCATCGACCGAGAGGATATCCGCCAATCCATGCAGGTAATTATGAATATGACTAGGCGTGTGAAGACCGGAGAAAATTTTCTCATTTTTGCAGAGGGAACCAGATCTCGTAATGGTAATAATCTATTGGAATTCAAGGGCGGAAGCTTTAAGAGTGCAACTAATGCCAAGTGCCCCATCGTTCCGGTAGCCCTAATTGATTCCTTTAAACCCTTTGATACCAATTCACTTCGCAAGCTGAAGGTACAAATTCACTATTTAAAGCCCCTCTATTATGAGGATTATAAGGATATGAAATCAACCGAGATAGCTGAACTGGTTTCTTCCACTATTCAAAAGAAGATTAACGAGGTATTACAACAGAATAAGTAGATACCGGGTTCTAATTTACTCCAAGAACATTTAGAAGAACATTTCTTTTATGGATCTTGGAGTAATTTATACCAAAAACGTAATTTCCTTCGATACATCATGTATTTTTATAACTTATTATGTATATATATGTCATTTCCTTCCATTTTAGGTTCAAAACAGTTGCTTTTCTATTCAATTTACTGTATAATAGTTAGAAAACAAACAAATGGAAAGTTATCCAATTTAATTTTCGTTTGTGTGAACTATGTAGAGGAAAAAGGAATGAATAAAAATAAAAGAGCCTTAGTGTCTATGATAGTTTTTTTGTCCGTCTTTTGTCTATCCGCAATCTTTGATATACCGAATAATTTAACTTCTAAAGTAAGTGTCCAGACCAAGGAAGAAGTTCAAGAAATAACAGAACCGAAAGCTGCGGCATTAACTTCTACAGATGATAACGAAATCGAATCTTTCACATATAAGACCAGCTCTATCGTAACCATTCGGGAAAATCCCTATATGGCTATGGAAGGTAGCGCAGACACAACTGATATCCATGAAAATGAGATATTAACAGATAATTCAGGTACGTCAGAAGCCGAGAAGTCAACGGAAGCTGCTGCCCGGGCCGCTGTTGCTGAAGAACCACAGACAAGGGAAGCCGAAGAAAAGGATCAGGAAGAAGCACTCTATGCAAATATCGGTATTTCTATCGCCAAAGAATATGTAAATATCAGAGAAGAAGCCTCCACCGATAGTGAAGTGCTCGGTAAGCTTTATAAGGATTGTGCTGTAGAGATTCTTAAAGCCTCCGGTGACTGGTATCACGTTGAATCAGGAAGCGTTAAGGGATATGTAAAAGCAGAATTTATCAGGACCGGTATCCCCGATGAGGAATTAGTGGAGAAGTATGGCGAACCCAGCATTATCGTAACTGTGGATGGTCTTAATGTCCGTGAGAAGGCAGACACCGGATCAGATAAGCTGACTGTTATTTATCATAACGAAATTTATCCTGTCCTAGATAGTGACGATGATTGGATTAAGATTAATATACCGGAAGATAAGACAGCCGGGTATATAAAACGTGAGTATGCCCAGCTAATGGTTGATTTTAAGGATGCCGTATCCAAGGAAGAAGAAGAGGAGCTCCTTAAGCTTCAGGCAGAAGAACGTGCCAAGAAAGAGACGGAAATCAAAAAACAAGATAGTGTAAGCTATTCACAGGAAGAGCTTAAGCTGTTAGCCTGCCTGGTTCATTCGGAAGCAGGAACTCAGAGCTATGAAGGAAAATTAGCCGTTGCCAATGTTGTTCTTAACCGAGTAAAATCCTCCAAATATGGTGGCAGCATCAAGTCCGTTATCTATCAACCCGGACAGTTTTCCGTAGCTAAGAGCGGTTCTCTGTCAAAACAGCTCTCAAATTATGATAATTACAGCTCAAACTCTCAACAGCTTTCTATCAAAGCAGCGAAAGCCGCTCTGGAAGGCTCCAATAATATCGGATCCAGATTGTATTTCCATTCCTATAAATCCGCGGTAAGAAAAGGCTATGATAAGAAAGAAACCAGTGTTAAACTGGGTGATCATTTATTCTGGTAGGCAGTAAATTTCATTATAATTAATTTTAGGGCTTTCGTGCTTAAGTTATTCATAAGTACAAGGAAGGATCGCACACTTCCCTCACACACAGGTTGCCGGACATCATATTGTTTTGTATGCCACGGTCGAACTTAAACGTTCGCCTTTGGCACACAAAACAACATAATGTCCGTCAAACAGTTCAGTGTGGGAAGTATGCGACCCTTCCTTGTACTTATTTATATTCTACGTGCGAAAGCCTCCCAAAGTTTATATAACAATCATTTGCTGCTGGGACGTTTTAATAAAGCTTGATCTGAAGCGGAATACCGTTCGCGTATTTCACATTGGTCTCACCTTGAATCAGAGGCTTCATATACGCAACCAATTCCTCGGTCACATCATGTCCGTCAGGAGTGATCCAGTTCATCGGGACAGTCTTCTCATGATTTGCAACTTCATTCACGGGAACGGAGATGAATTCTACACGATAAGGCTCATCACTTAATCT
>JAEZKL010000156.1 GCA_023415475.1 Bacillota bacterium
CATGCAGGTAAAATAGGGGAGAACTCAGAGATTTTAATCCAGGCATTACAGGAGAGTGGTGTGGACACCACTCTCCTGGATCATACAGGGCGAGTTACGGGACATGCGATAATTCAGGTTGATCATAGCGGAGATAACTGTATCATATTACATGGTGGCAGTAACAAGGAGATTACGCAGGATTATATCAACCAAGTATTTTCCTTGCTTGAAGAAGATGATATTTTGGTGTTACAAAATGAAATCAATGACCTACAGATAATCGTCGACAAGGCCATAGAGAAAAAATTGCGAATTGCATTAAATCCGTCACCAATGGATGCTCGCTTACGAAAGCTAAATCTCTCAGGGATTACCTGGTTGATTTTAAATGAAATCGAAGGTGCTGAGCTATCCGGAAGTAAAGATCCGAATGAGATTACGACTATTTTGCTTGAGAGATATCCTCAATTGAAGATTGTGTTAACCTTAGGGGAAAAGGGTTCCATATACCAGGAGAAGGAATTGCGATATGAGCAGCCCATTTTCCCGGTATCTGTGAAAGATACTACTGCAGCGGGAGATACTTTTACAGGCTATTTTATAAGTATGGTTTCAAGTGGTTTTGAAGTTAGTGAGGCACTAAAAATTGCTTCAAAAGCGGCATCACTAGCGGTATCACGGGAGGGAGCAAGCTCCTCCATCCCAACAAAGGATGAAGTATTGACCGCTCTATACAATGGCTAGAATTCTCGAGGGATGGACCCCGGGAAGAATTGGAGGAAACGATGGATCAGGACAGAAGATTAAGAAGATTGACAAAACCCTCAGGTAGGGTCGATGTAGTAATCGATACAGACACTTACAATGAGATTGATGATCAATTTGCTTTGGCTTATTTGATCAAATCGCAAGAAAAATTGAATTTACAAGCAATCTATGCAGCCCCCTTTTATAATGAAAGATCCTCCGGACCCAAAGAAGGCATGGAAAAAAGCTATGAGGAAATCCTGCGTATCCTTGAGGTTATGGGGAAGGAGGAGTATAGCAAAGTAACCTACCGCGGATCTGAGAATTATCTTCCTGATGAGGTAACTCCTGTTGATTCACCGGCAGCCAGGGATTTGGTCCTAAGAGCGATGAGTCGAGAGGAAGAAAATCCTCTCTATGTGGTTGCTATTGGAGCAATCACCAATGTGGCATCCGCTATCCTAATGGAACCTAAGCTTGTGGATCGAATTGTACTTGTTTGGCTCGGAGGGAATGGACATCATTGGACAAATAATAAGGAGTTCAATTTAATGCAGGACGTGGCAGCAGCCAGAGTTATATTTGGATGTGGGGTACCGGTAATTCAGCTTCCCTGCGGCGGGGTGGTGTCAGAATTTCGAACGACAGGTCCTGAGCTGGAATATTGGCTTAGGGGTAAAAATAAATTATGTGATTACCTCATTGATGCGACGATTGAAGAGGGTAAGAAGATGGGAGTTTCCACCTGGAGTCGTGTAATATGGGATGTGACGGCAGTTGCGTGGTTATTGGACGGAGACTTTATGTATGATACACTAACACCCAGTCCAATTCCGGAATACGATGATACCTATCGCTTTGATGCCAGTCGGCCTCTAATTCGTTATGTTTATAGAATTAATCGAGATAGATTATTTGAGCATTTGTTTGAAACGTTGAGCAAGTAATCGTACCAGTGGACTGTTATAAAATCAAAGGAGCAGTCATAAAATTATTGAATACTAAGAACAGGGAGCATACCACCTTCCGTACACTAATAGGCAGACATTTCTTTTATTTTGTAAAGTATTAACGGGCAAAAATGTTCGTATTACCATACAAATAAGTGTCCGCTGCGAAACAGTGTAATTTTGGAAGGTATGTGCTTCCTGTTCTTATAATATGCATATGCTGTCATCTCCAACTCACACAGGTTTATGGTGCTTTTCTGCTATTTCATTGGTGTTTGCAAGTATACTATAGTTTAATTTTATGAGGATATTATGGAGATAATTAATATTAATATTGAAAAAGTGAATTATTGTTCTGTTAAAAATAATGGTATATAATAGCAAGAAAAAAGAACGAAGGAGACCTATCATGAGTGACAATATGAAACTATAATTAATGGAACTGCGTCAGATTCTGAAGGCGTATGAAGATGGTGAAGACGATGAACCAAGTGACCAACAGCAGGGGTTACCGCAGCCTCCCTTAAGCAAGACTTCCTATGGTAAGAAGATGATACCTTTGACTAAGAATTTTGAGAAAGTAATTAAGAATAATAACTTTCTGGAGCTGATCAATACTAGAACCACTAAGAGAAAATATATACAGGAAGCGATGACACTGGAGGAATTAGCCTTCCTGTTATGGTCTACGCAGGGAGTGAAGCAGGTTCTTGGCAATAATAAAGCTACGATGAGAACGGTACCTTCTGCAGGAGCACGTCATCCCTTAGAGACCTATGTTCTGGTTAATCAGGTAGATGGGCTGACGAGGGGATTATATCATTATCTTGCTTTGGAGCATAAGCTGGAGTTCATCAAGGAATTTGATAATCAATCGGATCGTATTATCGAAGCGGCATGGGGACAAGCCTTCCTTGGAAATGCGGCTGTGGATTTTATCTGGACTGCAGTTCCGTACCGCTGTGAATGGCGCTATTCTATGAATGCTCACAAATATATCCTTCTGGATGCCGGACATGTATGCCAGAATCTATATCTTGCAAGTGAAGCAATCGGATGCGGCACCTGTGCAATCGGAGCCTACGAACAGAATTTAACAGATGCTTTACTTGATCTTGATTCAAAACCTTCCTACGAAGAAGATAATGAATTTGTTGTATATCTTGCATCGGTGGGTAAAGTTGAGTAATGAAATACGACCAAATCATAAACAAAAGACTGCAAGCTTCGTGGATTATCTATTGTCATTAAAGGGGCTGTTTCATAACGTAAGTTAACGATGTAGGAAAGGCTAACATACATCCCATAATACACTGTTTGACGGACAGATTGTTGTTTTGTATGACAGAAGCAAACATTTTTTGTTTGATAATGGCATACAAAACAATAAGATGTCAGGCAACCTGTGTGTGAGGGATGCGTGTTG
>JAEZKL010000170.1 GCA_023415475.1 Bacillota bacterium
TTGGACTCGAATAAAGTAAAAAGGATATCCATCCGGATATCCTTTTACTTTATCAAGCGCGAGACGGGATTCGAACCCGCGACCCTCGCCTTGGCAAGGCGATACTCCACCACTGAGCCACTCGCGCGTATGCGGTTTTGTTTGCTGCGCAAGAACTATATTATAATATCAGAGGTGGGTTTGTCAAGCCTAAAGATGAAAAAAATACAAACATATTTTTATACGTATTTTTATAAAGCTTTCGTGCAATTTATTACCGGTCATTGTGGATTAATCGTTCTTAAACGGCCTCATCAGTGGAAAAAGAAGCAGGTTCTTGATGTTTTCCTCACCGGTAAGTACCTGAAGGATACGGTCGATTCCCATTCCCCAGCCGGAGATAGGGGGCATACCATATTCCATAGCAGTGATGTAATCATGGTCCAGCGGCATGGCTTCTTCGTCTCCCGTTGCCTTTAGCTTAGCCTGTTCAGCCAGCCGTTGTTTTTGATCGACAGGATCTACCAGCTCGGAGTATGCATTGATTACCTCTGCACCATTGATGATAAGCTGGTAGCGGTCAACTACCTCGGGATTTTCATCATTAGCCCTCGCAAGAGGGGAGAGGGAGGTAGGGTGCTCGACCAGGAAGGTGGGGGAGATCAGCTTCGGTCTGCTTACTTTCTTATATAAGAGATCAATGAGATTTCCTCTGCCGAGAGATGAAAGTTCAGTATCGGATTCTAATGAAATTTTACGTGCTTTAATCTCCTGAAGTAGGCTGTCAGCACTCTCATACAAACTGATATCAATTCCGCAGTCCTTCAGTAGGAGATTGCGAAAGGATACAACCGGCCATTCTCCTGCAAAATCAATTACCTTATCACCAATGTTAAGCTCAGGCTTACCAAAGAGCTTTATCACCACCTGACGTAACATCTCCTGTAGGAATACCATGTTATCCTTATAATTAAAGTAGGCACAGTAGCCCTCCAGCATTGTGAAATCCTGAAGATGTGTCGTATCGATACCTTCATTACGAAAGCATCTGGCGAATTCGAATACCTTCGTGAAACCACCGACAATTGCCCGCTTCAGATATGTCTCTGGAGCGATACGTAGATATACCTCAATATCCAGTGCGTTGTGATGGGAGAGGAAGGGTCTTGCTGTGGCACCGGAGGGCTTATCGATGAGGACAGGAGTCTCTATTTCAAGATAACCATGATCCTCCAGAAAACGACGTACCTCTCGCATGAAGTTGAACTTCATCAGAAAGCGTTGTCTTGTATCCTCATTCATGATAAGATCCAGGTAGCGCTGGCGAAAGCACATATCTGTATCCGTAATTCCATGGAACTTTTCGGGGAGCGGCTTTAGGGCCTTGCCCAGAAAGGTGATACTATCTGCTCGAATGGTCTTCTCCCCGGTCTGTGTAGTGAAAATCTCACCCTCTACTCCCATAAAGTCTCCGAGATCGAAGCCTTTCTTAAAGAATTCATAAGCTTCCTCTCCGATACAATCCTTCTTGACTGCTACCTGAATCCGGCCATGAACATCAGCAAGGGTAATGAAGGAGAGCTTGCCCATCTTACGAAGCAGCAGAATTCTGCCCGCTATTTTGACATGTAGTGTACCATCAGTTAATATACTTGCTTCTGCAATTTCATGACTTTTCTCGAACCGCTCCGGGTATGGGTTAGTAATTTCTTTCACATAATTCAGCTTCTTTCTTCTTGACTCTTCTAGCACTGCTTCGCTCATTATTATTTCCTCCTTATAATGTAATAAAAAAAGCCCCATCCCTGACTAAACTCAAGGACGAGACCAATACTCGTGTTACCACCTTAATTCTTCTATATCTCACGATATAAAACTCTACAAGTACAGCCCTATGGCGATACTCTGGTGCTGTAATGGGCACTCCCATCGTAGTCTCAGCATAGAACCTATGCAGTCGGTACGCAGTTCCGAGGCTTTATTCAGTGAGATGGAGTTTTGATTCCATCCATTGCTTTCTGTGTCTCTTCGCACCAACCGAGACTCTCTGGGACAGCGGGGCAATACCTACTTCTCTCTTCATTACCTTTACGATATTTTTGATTAGTGAATTGGCTAAGGATTCATCTTATTATTTTTGCTAATGCTAACATACCAGCAACATACTGTCAAGTATATAATTGACAGTATATAATTGACAGTATATAATTTGACAGTATATAATTTGGACGGTTAATCTTGATTGTATGAACCGGACAGAGAATGTGATGAACCAGGAGCTAGCCGTCAAGGCGGCAGAGCTTGGTAAAAGACCGTACCGATATCGTTTGGCCGAATTAGCAGCCGACGTTATCCAGTACGGTCTTATTATTCATAATAATAGAAAGCTCGTGATCCGTGTTTTCTATCGTTGTTGTAGCAGGTTAATTTGTCTGGATTGGTTCGTTGTATTACTCATTTGATCCTTATTCAAGCTCAATCTTAAAATTATTTTCCTCGGCATAGGTGTATGCGGCACTATTCGGGCTACAGTAAATCGTCTGTCTTCCTTGGATCTCCCAGTTATAGAAGGCTCTCTTATCAAGCTTTGTTACAGAATCGGGTATATGGATCTTTAATAACTGTGGACACCAGCTGAAGGAATAGCTTTTTACTTCGGTCATGCCTTCTGACAACCAAATCTCCTCGAGCTTCTGACAGCTATTGAAAGCATAAGAATCCACGAAGGATATGGAGTCGGGTAATCTTAGTGTTCTGAAGCCACAGCCTGCAAATGCACTATTTCCGATTGTATCAAGAGAAGCGGGAAATTGAAGCTCTGCAAGCTTGGAGCAATTAGCAAATGCGGAAGCCTCGATTGTCTTTAATCTATTTGGCAGATTGACCTCGGTAAGCTTACTACAGTCATAAAAAGTATAACGGGCGATTGTAGTAATACTGTTAGGAAGAGTAATCTTAGTTAAGTTTTTGTTGCTCTTGAATACGGAAGGAGCGATATAGACCACTTCATCCGATATGGTAAGCTCATCAGCAGATCCGGTATATTTTACAAGGAAGCCATTGTTGGTAATTACCATGTTATTAATTTCGTTGTCACGGATCCATACTGTTCCGGTGAATACATTGCTTCCGATTGCTTGTAATGTATCAGGCAATGATATTTCCTTCAGATAAGAGCAGCCGTTGAATACACTGTTACCAATTGCAGTCACACCTTCGGGAACGGTAATCTCGGTTAAGCTGCGGCAGTTACTGAACGCATCCTCCTCAATAACCTTAACGGACTGAGGAATGGCTATAGCGGAAAGACCGGTACATCCGCTGAACAGATAACTAGGTATTGTTGACATCTGATTCGGTAATTTTATTTTATCTAAGTTAACACATTGTGAAAACGCGCCCACACCGATGGAATTTACCGTATCGGGGATGGCAATCTCTGCTAGTAAGTGGCATTGCTGGAACGCATAGCTTCCGATATGGGTTAAGCTTGCAGGAAGCTTAATGTCGATAAGGCTCAGGCAGGCTTCAAAAGCGCGGCTATCGATTCTGGTCGTTCCTTCTGCCAGAGTAACATAAATGAGCTTAGAACAGCCTGCGAAGGTGTAGGGCTGAATCACTGTGATAGCTTCCGGAAGCGTCACCGAAGTTAGACGAGTACAGCCCTGGAAAGCACTATTTCCAAGAGAACGAAGCTTCTCAGGAAGAGTAACAGTGGTTATAGAGCGGCAATCGTAAAATGCATTGTTACCGATATCGGTTACAGAGGCAGGAATTGAAATGGACTTTAAGCTACTACAATTAGCAAAGGTTCCGTCTTCAATCTGCTGTAACGTGCTTGGAAGATTAATGCTTGTTACTGCTGAGCAGGAAGCAAAAGCAGAAGCATCAATCCTTGTTATGCCGGAGGGAAGCTTAATGCTCTTTAACTTACTGCAACCGGATAACATTCCTTCGGTTATCACGGAAAGATTGCCTGGCAGTTTAATACTGGTAAGCTTTGAACATTCTGAAAACGCATAGGGTTCAATCTCAGTAACCGAATCTGGTATAGAGAGGGAGGTCAGACTATTGCAGTACTGGAAGGTCTCTCTCTGAAGCTTAATTAAACCACTCGGGATATTAACCTTTGCTAGCTTATTGCAATAGCGGAACGCCTGCTTGCCTAATGTAGTGAGTCCCTCCGGAAGCTTGATTGAGGTCAGACTACTACAGCCCTCAAAGGCTCTTCTTGCAATATAATATAATGCACTGTCTTCCGGTATGCTTACAGTCTTAAGCTTTGAGCACCAGTGAAAGGCCTCAATACTGATGAAATTTACAGACTTTGGCAGTACTATCTTAGTTAAAGCGCCGCAGCCGGAAAAGGAACTCTCACCAATATAGGTTAGCTGATTTGGTAAGGTAATGCTTTTCAGCTTGCTACAGTTGCTAAAAGCCTTATAAGGGATTCGCTTAATCCCATCCGGTAGATTAATCTTTGTTAAGGAATAACAGTTGGCAAAGGCTTCATCCTCTATCACGGTAATACTTGATGGCAACACAATGGATGTCACTTTCGTGTTCTCATAGAAGGCACGTTTGCCGATGGTAGTAATACTGCTCGGGACATTGACTGTCTTGGCTGAACCTGTGTAAGCCAGAAGCACACCGTCTTTGATCAGAAAATCATTTGAGGCTGCCTTGACGGGCTTTACTACGAGTAAGCACAAAGTCAGAAAGAACAGTACGCCGATGATTCTTTTTAATTTAGTACTCATAAAACACCTCCGATTACTCGCTATGTCTTTTTTTAATGCTTCGTACCTGTAATGAGGCAAAATACTAATTGTTCCCAATTACCTTTATATTGTATTCCATTAACTGGTTAGCATCAAGTTAAATTTTCCTTAAGCTTTATCTTAAAACCGGAAGAAGTGAGCAAGGGCTGCCTGGCAGCAGCCCTTGCTCACTTCACTCTGTATGCTACAGCTTCATTAGCTCCTCCTGCATGTATATTAGCAGTTGTTCCTTGGAGATTGCGCTATCGTGCCCTTCCACACAGGTATCAAAATCCGTCTCCCTGATGAATTCGATAAAGCCTAATAATTTGTCCTTATCATAGCGACCTTGATTATGATAATGATCAGCTCCGGAAGCATCGCCGAGAAAAATAATCTTTTCCTCGGGAATATAGACTACCACCGAGTCCTCAGAATGAGGATTGTTTATATGAATTAATTCACAGGTGATACCTCCAAGATCGAGTCGAAGCCTATCGTCAAAGACGATATCAGCCGTTCTGACTATGATGTCCTCCGGATTTGAGTATTCGATACGGATCGCCTTGTCACAGAATTCGATATCTTCTCCGGTGGTCAATCGTTCGGACATCGACTTATCATCCCATCTCCATGCCTTTACCTTAGCAAGCTGCCTGTTGGTCAGTTTACCTGCAATCGATTTAGCATTTATGGCATGTATTCCAAAGGTATGATCCCAGTGCCAATGGGTTATGGCTATGTAATCCGGATAAGGGAGATTAAGCTCCTCTAGCTCGGATAGAAAGAGCTTGGCATGCTTGTCAGAATTACCTGCGTCCACTATGAGGGAATAACGATCTCCCTTGATATAGCCCAGGTTAGGGCGGTCTGTCTCCGCTGTGAAGGGGAGATAGTAGATGCGATCGGATAACTTATGAAGCAGATTTGTCATAGGATACACCTCCGGTTTCTTTATCGATGTGAAATATTCCGATTTCTTTATAATGATCAATCTTGTAATTTACAATACCCAGACTGTTCTTAAGAACCTCCATCTGTTTCAATATCTCTGTTCTATGCTTCTCTAGAACCTCCTTACGTTCTTCGCAGGTATCCTCACCGCGTAAGCAAAGATTCATAAACTGCTTAATTTCTAGAATAGGCATACCGCTGTTCTTAAGACAGCAGATTAATCCCAACCAATCGAGATCAGTCTCGCTGAAGGTACGAATCCCGCTTTCGGTCCGTTTTAGGGCAGGAAGCAACCCCTCTTTGTCATAATAGCGCAGCGCAGAAGAGGATAACCCCAGCTTCTTAGCAACCTGCTGAATGGAATAGGTCAAATTATATTCCTCCTTTAATATTCATAAACAAAAATGATTGGAGTGTCAAAAACTGAATTACTGTTTCGTCAATTTACACAAATTTTCATTTTATGTGAAATATATGTAATATCTCTTGACTTAAAGTTAACTTTAGCACTTATAATGAATTATGTCAATTATTAACTGACAGACAGATTATATTAAAAGGAGGATGAATATATGATATTACAGGATAGCTTTACACTGAAGAATGGTATAAAGATGCCTAAGCTGGGCCTTGGAACCTGGCAGATACCGGAAGGTGAAGAAGCTTACAACTCGGTATTATGGGCACTAAAGCATGGATATAGACACATCGATACGGCTATGGCTTACGGTAACGAAGCCAGCGTAGGAAGGGCAATCAAGGCTTCGGGTATACCGAGGGAGGAAATCTTCGTAACAACTAAGCTTCCGGCTCAGTTTAAGGGCTATGAGATTGCACATGAGTGTTTTCAGAAGTCACTGACCGCATTGGGGCTTGACTATATTGACCTTTATCTGATCCATGCACCCTGGCCGTGGGATAGGATGGGGATGGATTGCACGGAAGGTAATGTTGCCAGCTGGAAGGCTTTCGAAGAGATTTATGACAGCGGTAAGGTGAAGGCAATCGGAATCTCCAATTTTGAGCCGAAGCATATTGAACCGATCCTTGCTATGTGTAAGTATGTTCCGATGGTTAATCAGATCCGTTTTCATATCGGTGACCGTCAGGAGGAGATCGTAAATTACTGCCAGAAGCAGGATATTCTGATTACTGCATATTCACCTCTGGCTACCGGCAGAATTATCGGAGACAAGGCTATCGTGGAGATGGCCGCAAAGTATCAGGTTACACCCGCACAGCTTTGTATCCGCTACTGTCTGCAGAAGGATATGGTGGTGATACCGAAGTCCACCAAGGAGGAGCGAATCATCTCCAATGTTCAGGTGGAGTTTGAGATCAGTTCCGAGGATATGAAGGCACTGGATCAACTGTAGAAAAACATAATTAGCAGGGATCTTCGTAAAGATAGACATAAAGAACGAAGGAAGTGTTTACTTTCCTTCGTTCTTTATGTCTATCTTTATATTCGAAAGTCTCTTTTACATACATTCTATCACAATGAGCGGTACCATCATCTCTCGTTCAGTTAATCCTGCATGAACACCGATGAAGCTCTCTGCATCCTTTCTGGTGTTGAAAATGGATACTTCACTGATAGCAATCGCCAGATAATCTCCGAGGAATTCTTCGAATCTGGGATGGGCTTTCCCTCTTCCGAACAGTCTTTGATCGATTACCGCTTGTTTGGGGAGCAAGATGCAGTCTCCTCCGAAGTGCCTTAGGAAAGCAGTTTCAAATTCTATCTCCCGACCCTCCTTCACATAAAAGGCAAGGGCTCTTGGCTCAATGGAGGGCATCCATCTCAGTGTATCCATTATATCAGGGTAATCACCAATGTATTTATTCGTGCTGTCGATATGTCCATGATCAGAGATGACAAAAAGTACCGTATCCTGAAGCTTACCGCTGAGTTCCTCGATATCCTGGTTGATACGCTGCACCCAAGCAGCAGCAGCTTCACTGGTAATTCCCTTTTCATGCATGGAGGTATCCGGTTCATTCCAATAGGTATAAAGATAATGCTGTCCCTCCTCATTGCATAAAGCTTCGACAGCCTCAAGAATCTCTTCGTAGCTTTCGATGTGATACGATCCGAAATAAGATACCGATTCGGCTCTTGCCTGTGACAGCTCGTTAATCTTCTCAACCACACTCCTGTAAGGAAGGTATCGGCTGGCTACATGGTAATCTGCCACCGGCTCATCCTCATAATTGGTATTAATGAATATATTGACGTTATCTGCTACCTCAGGAAAATATAGACTCCATCCTAGCCATGCGTGTTCGGAGGGAGATAGCCCGCTTTCCAGTGTGGTAGTTGCTGCAGTAGTAGTTGGAGGAAAAACTGAGGTGATTTCCTGCAACATGTGGCTTCGAAGGAAGCTGTCCGGCGAAAGAAGCATCTCGAGATTACGGCTACCCATGGCATCGAAGACCATAATCACAACATTCCGAAACTGCTTCGCTAAGATGGCATCAGCGACAGCAAGCGTTGGATGATCATTTTTCACTCCAAAAGCTTTTTCAATAGAGTTAATTAAGTTTAAGATACTGTTATTATAATCCGGATATTTTAACATCAATTCACCTTCTTACTTATTGTGATCGGCAGGATTATCCCAATACCCGTCACATGTATTTATTTCATTCTATAATATCATAGTTGGAAGTATTTGGCTAGACACACGTTATTAAGTGCATTTCATATACTATCATAGATAGGTAACTTATGGTAATAATTTTTTGTTGGAGATGGTATGATGAAAAAGCTTTTTAAAAAGCATCAACATGAACTTACGATTCAGGAAGAAGATAATATACGAGTTAATCCCTCCGATCCGACATCCATTCCGAAATTTGTGGATCCGTTGCCAGTTCCGGCAGTAGCTGAGCCGGTAATAAGATACGATTCTGCAAAGAGAAGTGAATTACATTATAATATTGTAATGCGGGAAGGAAAGCATCGGTTTCATAAATATTTTCCCTATACAAAGATCTGGGGATACAATGGAACCTATCCCGGGCCTACACTGGAGGTCTTGAAGGATGTGACTGCCAGAGTGAAATGGGAGAATAGGTTGCCAAAACAACACCTTCTACCGGTGGATCATACTCTTCATGGAACTATGGACACACCGGATGTAAGGACGGTAGTTCATCTTCATGGAGCTAATGTGGAAGCGGATAGCGATGGGCATCCCGAGGCATGGTTCTCAAGAGACAATCGATTTGTAGGTCCCAAATATACAAAAGAGGTATACGAGTATACGAACCATCAAGCCGGCGCAACCCTGTGGTATCACGATCATGCAATTGGAATTACAAGATTGAATGTATATGCGGGGCTGGCAGGCTTTTATCTGATCAGAGACTATTTGGAGGAGAGACTTAATCTGCCCAGCGGTGATTTTGAGATTCCGATTATGATACAGGATAAATCATTTCAGGAGGATGGCTCATTATTCTATCCGGATAATGCTGTTCCACCCGTAGATAATCCGGTTCCGTCTACCCCTTCGTTTTTCTTTGGTAACACAGTTGTTGTAAATGGGAAGCTATGGCCTTATCTAGAGGTTGAACCTCGCAAATACCGGTTTCGCATATTGAATGCGTCAAATCTTCGCGCTTATGAGTTAAAGCTGAGTAATGGAGGGGTATTCCACCAGATAGGAACAGATTTGGGCTTAATGCATCATACGGTGGATATTAATTCGTTTATTTTGGAACCTGCTGAGAGAATTGATTTGATCATCGATTTTACTGAGTATAAAGGGCAGGAGATTGTTCTGGATAATATAGTGCAAGGGCCGCCGAGTCCGGGTATGGAGCTGATCATGAAATTCAAAGTGGGATATGAATTGAGCTGCCCGGATACGAGTACCATTCCCGAAGAATTGATGCCGTATCATACGATTGATCCCAAATTAGCAACCAAAGAGAGAACGATGCAGTTAGATGAGACAACAGATCATTACGGAAGAGTGCTGCACTTATTGAATAATAGGATGTGGGATGCTCCGGCAACTGAAAAACCGGGGCTGGATACGATCGAGATATGGCATCTTGTAAATAATTTTGATTTTCCGCACCCAATTCACCTTCATCTGGTTCATTTTGAGATCTTAGGAAGAAAGGTATTGACGGCAGAGGATTTTGATGAAGCAGGAAACTACAAGTTCAACATTGATAGCTTGGAGCCTCCGCTGCCTTATGAAAAGGGACCGAAGGATGTGGTGAGAACGGATCCCCGACAAGTGACGTCTATTGTGATGCATTTTAAAGAACACAGTGGGGATTATGTATGGCATTGTCACATATTAGAACACGAAGATAATGATATGATGAGACCGCTGGTGGTCGAGAAACAATAAGTTCCCGTTCTTAAACAAAGACTACATTTTGCCGGAGGCAGCTTTCCGTTCGTTATAATGGAAGCAGAAGCGGAGAAAAAGCAGCTTGCTTATGTAGTCTTGTTTTCATATAAAGTTTTCAATTCTTAATGGTTAGTAAAATCATAAGTATTAGCTGGCTTCCTATCAATATTTGTAACGAGGAAGATATTAATTCATATATTATGAATAAAGCAAATATTGTGGCGGTATTATGATTATTCATGTAGTTCAGGCAGGTGAGACTACGAATGAGATCGCTGAAAAATATGGAATATCAACGGAAAGATTAATTCTAGATAATCAAATAAATAATCCTGATAATTTAACTGTTGGAGAAACATTGGTTGTTTTAATTCCTCAAGTAATACATGTCGTTCAGGAAGGAGATACCTTATCAGAAATAGCAGACAATTATGGAGTCACGGTATTGCAATTATTACGAAATAATCCTTATCTATCTAATAGAGAATTCTTTTATCCAGGCGAAACGATTGTGATTAGCTACCAAAGTGAAAAAATCGGGAATCTGTCAACTTATGGTTACGCCTATCCATTTATTAATATTGATGTTCTAAGGAAAACCTTACCCTTTCTGACATATATTACAATTTATAGTTATACGTTTACACACGAAGGTGCTATTAATGACCTAGATGATACTATGATTATTCAAATTGCGAAGGAATATAGAGTAGCACCAATTATGATGTTAACACCTAAAGCTACAGGCCAAACAGAGGTTGGCGATGAGTTACAAAATCTTCTTTTTAGCCAAGAACACCAGGACACATTTATATATAATGTCCTTAAAACCTTGAAAACGAAGGAGTATTATGGTGTTAATATTAATGTGTCATATATACATCCGAAGAATCGAAAATTTTACGTAGATTTTATGATCAGATTTACAAATCAAATGAAGAGCGAAGGATTTACAGTATTTAATACCTTGAGTCTCAGTTCATTTGAAATAATGACAGGTACTGTATATGAAGGCTTTGAATACTCGAAAATTGCTCAGAGTATAGAAGGATTATTACTAATGACATATGAATGGGGAAATTTTATTGAAATTCCTACGGGTATTATAGCTTTTGATAATATAAGAAGATATGTCCAGTATATGACAGAAAGATTTCCGGCGGAAAAGCTGTATATTGGAGTACCTATTCTCGGTTATGTGTGGGAGCTTCCTTATGTCATAGGTGAATCAAGAGGTCTGGCGATTTCCAGTAATGCAGCAGTTGAATTAGCAGGTAATGTGGGGGCTGCAATACAGTATGATGATATTACGAAAGTAGCCTATTTTCAATATATATCAGGCGGGGAGATTATTGTACGGTTTAGAGATGCAAGAAGTGTTAATGAATATTTAAATTTGGTAAATGAATTTCACTTAAATGGTATTGCAATTTGGAACATAATGTTTTTCTATCCTCAGTTGTGGTTAGTTGTTAACTCTCAGTTTGATATTAATAATCTTTATGTACAATGATATACCGATCAGCTGTCCGCGGCTCTGCTTTTTGTTCAGGGCATGAGTATTTTCTATGAAATTTCGTAAAAGAAGAAATCTTATAGTAGAAATCCTTGAGAATTTCCAAATTGTAGAATATAATGGGCATAATAAATATTAGATGGTAGTATTTATAACCCCTCCTATGCTCTACGTACTATAATTGGAAAGGAAACGAAGCTGTGAGACAAAAAGTAAAAGCTGATATTAGAAAGCTTGATTTTACTATTGTCATAACCATGACAATTCTTATTGGTATCGGTCTGTATTGCGGACGACAGGCATTTATGCTAAGCGAAGATCTGGATGCAATATTTATTAAGCAAATAGCTGGTGTAATGTTAGGCTATGCCTTTATCATTGCAGTTATTTTAATTGATTATCATATCATTAGTAATTTATCATTTCTATTATATATCGCTATGAATGCAATTTTAGCCCTTACTCTTGTGATAGGCTCAGATTTAAATAATGTGAAACGATGGATTAATATCCTGGGAATACCGTTTCAACCATCTGAATTAACGAAGGTGGTATTGATTCTGTTCCTGGCATTTTTATGTAACAGCTTCAAAAATAAATTAGACAAATTATATGTACTTCTCATTCTGGTCGCAGTAGTGGCGGTACCGATGGTATTAATTATGCTGGAGCCTCATCTGAGTTCCGCCCTGGCTATATTATTTGTATTTTGTATCATGGTATATTGCTCTGAAATTAGGTATAAGGTGATTGGTACTGCACTAGCATTCATACTCCCCCTGGTGGTCGGTCTTATCGTGGCAGTCCTCGTATTTGATCTGAAGCTTCCTTTCATCGAGAATTATCAGGTGAAAAGAGTATTATTTTTTGTATCGGATGATGAGAACGACGAGCTGACCGGAGATTACCAGCAAAACCAATCAATAGGAGCAATCGCTTCCGGCGGACTTCAGGGAAAGCTGATCTTTTCGGAGGGTGAAAATAAATATTATAATGATATCTATGCAAAGGAAAGTGATTTTGTATTTGCGATAATCGGTGAGGAATTCGGGTTCATCGGTAGCTTTATCGTAATAATGCTTTATGCCATATTTGTTTTTCGATGCTTAATCATATCCCATCATACTTCGGATTATATTGGGAAACTGATATGTATGGGTGTATCCGCTTATTTTATGTTTCAGATATTTACTAATATCGGTGTTGCGATGATGCTGATTCCAAATACAGGCCTTCCGTTGCCCTTCATCAGTAATGGTCTTACCTCATTGATCAGCTCGATGATAGCAGTGGGGCTGGTATTAAATGTCGGAATGAGGCGGCTCTGATTTGCTTCAAGTGAGCAGAACCAATACGATTCGCTGTAATTTAACTCTCATTTAGCTTTGCTTGTAATAAATTAACGAATTTACCGATATGTATTCCATCCACAAACGAATGGTGAACCTGTACAGAGAAGGGAAGAAGAAGCTTGCCGTCTCTTTCATAGAATTTTCCCCAGTCAAACATGGGCGTCGCATTATCCTTTTTCCCTGAGTTAGTATGAGAGATATGTGTATAGGATACCCAGGGTATGGGTGAAAATACATATACATCGTTACCTAACGGACCTGTAAAATAATCTTTCTGGTTTTCTGCAGTCTCCATAGCTAACGTAACATAATCATCGATGGAACCTTCCAATTTTACATTAACCATTTTAAATAACTCGGTGTCCTTATTCAGATAAGCGAAGGAGGTATCGATTTTATCATAAAGAACAACCTTACCCTCATTAAAACGATATCTGAATTCTTCGATATCATTGGCGCACTTCGCTACAATATAAATAAGGGACATTGTAAGAGAAGATTTCTTCGCTTTCACCTTAGATAAGAACGTAGTAATATCCATTTCTACAGTCACACAATAATTAGGCTCAATGCTATTTCGAAAGGCTTGACAATGAGTTGCCCGCTTCCAATTTGACTCATCAATGATCTGATAGGTATTTGGCATGGATTATCCTTCTTTCTGAATAAATTAATTATATAGAGCGTTCCAGCTTTAATAATTTTACTTTAGACGAACATATCCTAAATATTGAGGGTGACTGGAACAAACTAAATCTCTAATTCTTCCGGATAATTGTGTTGGATGAAAATTTACCCTATCTATTTCATCAAAAGACATCCATATGCTTTCTTCTTGTTGAAAATCTTTTTCTGATGCTTCAACGCACTTTTCACTTAACAATTCTGCAAGAAAAATATGTAGTATTCTATGAGAATAATCATAATATTTTGCTCGCCGTTCTTCATTATCATAGATTTCTTCCGCAAGGGCAAGAAACTTAACGATTTTTATTTTGTATCCAGTTTCTTCAAGAACTTCTCTAATAGCAGCATCTTCCATTGTCTCAAATTGATTTTGACCACCACCGGGTAAATCATAATATACTTCGTTTTTACCCGTCATACATCGGTTTGCAAGAATTTTATCCTTGTGTAAAATAATAGCTTTCGCCGCATTTCTAATCGCCATTTTATATACCCACCTTGTAATTTACTATTTAATACCTATTTCTTTTAGCTTATGAAATTAATTTAAGTGATTTACAAATTTATCATATCACAGTTATTTAAAGAAATGAACCAGAATTAACCAATAAATAACCATGCATTATGGATGGCTCATAATTCATGACAAATGAATTGATTTATCAATTCATCTTATTTGTGGATAATCAATGAGATATTACATCTCTTCCGGGCACTCGATCCCCAATAACGACATAGAATCGCTTATTACTTTTTGAACAGCATCAACCAAAGTAATTCGTGCCATCTTAACCTCATCCTCGGCATTTAATATTCTGCATTCCTGATAGAATTTATTGAACAAAGCGGAGAGATGATAGGCATATCTAGCAATGAGATAAGGTTCGAACTTAACCGCGGCATCGATGATAATATCGGGATATAATGACAGCTTTTTGACTATCTCATAACTTATATCGTCTGTTAAGTATGCTATATCTATATCAGTATAACAATAATATGACTTACGTAATATACTCTTGCAGCGGGCATAAGTATATTGGATATAAGGAGCTGTCATTCCATCAAAATTCAATACTTCTTCCCAGTTGAAATGAACATCTTTAATCAGCTGATTAGATAAATCATGAAATATTACAGCACCGATACCGATCTTTTTCGCTGTGTTATCTTTGTCCTTTAAGTTTGGGTTCTTCTCCTCGATTGCGTTCAGGGCTCTTGATACAGCTTCTTTTAAAATATCTTCTGCATATAGTACATTACCCTTCCTGGTTGACAATTTTGCTCCGTCCGTGCTTACGAGACCATAAGGGATGTGGTATAAATCCTTTGACCAATCATATTCCATCAATTCGATTGCTTTAAATACTTGTGAAAAATGAAGCTTTTGTTCCATTCCGGTCACATAAATGCATTTATCAAAGTGGTAGGTCTGCTTACGATATATGGCTGCAGCTATGTCGCGAGAATGATAAATTGAACTGCCGTCTTTCTTGGTAATGAGGCAGGGAGGCATGTTATGATCCTCTAAATTAATGATATTAGCTCCTTCGCTTTCAATAAGCAGGTTCTTCTCTTTTAATTCAGATACAAGTGCCGGTACTTTGTCCATATAGAAGCTTTCACCTGCATAGGAATCGAATTCAATGTTTAGCATTTTGTATACACGTTCAAATTCAATCAGACTGATTTCTTTGAACCATTGCCATATAGCCAGAGCTTCCTCATCACCATTTTCCATTTTAGCAAACCAAGCCCTTGCTTCATCCTTCAATTCTGGATTATTTTCTGCTTCATTACCGAAGAGTACGTAAAGGCGCAGGAGCTCTTCAATCCCCTTTTCCTCAACGGTTTTCGGGTTACTCCACCTTTTATAAGCAACGATTAATTTCCCGAATTGCGTACCCCAATCTCCTAAATGATTGATTCGGACCACCTTATATCCTAACTTGGTATATATTTTTGCAAGACAATTACCGATTACTGTAGTTCGCAAATGTCCTACATGAAAATTCCTGGCGATATTAGGAGAGGAGTAGTCCATGCATACCGTTTTCCCTGTTCCCATATCCGATGAACCGTACGAAGCTTTGAAAACATCGGTAAGAATCTGATGGATGAAGTATTTCCGATTTACATATATATTTAGATATCCATTCACTGCCTTTATGTCAGTAATCATCTCGTTGTTTATTAAAAGCTTTATTTGATCGCACAGTTCTTCGGCAATCATTTTTGGACTCTTTTTGAGACTTTTGGCTAATGTAAAACAGGGAAGCGAAAAATCACCTAATTCGATATTTGATGGTATTTCAATATAGCTTTCCACATCGGGTAATGTAATATCGTAAACATCCTGTAGCCCATTATTAATGAAATTAATAATATTCTGTTTCATTGTTATCTCCTCCAATTTGAATAATAAAAAAGACCATAATAGAATTTAAACTCATTCTATTACGGTCCTGTATTGCATGTATCCAATATCAGCAACCGCACAGAAACAAGACGTAAATCTTGCAACCATGCGATTAATAACGTGGTTACAAGAGGTTACGTCTGCATCTGCGTCTCAATTGATTGCAAATGATATGATACATAAGCTCTTCCTTTCCAAATATTAGAGATATCTTATCAGCAGTTCAAATTTTTGTCAAGAAGTATCTTAAAGATATGGTATGTGAATTCAATTAACGCTCCGTTTGTTCCGTCATCAAGCCCCACCGAAAGCCGAACTTATCAATAAATACGACTTCACACGAGCTATAGGTGGTGCTATGAATGGGATATATTGTTGTACTCCCATCCTTTAATATTTCATAGGCTTTTTTAACCTCATCACTGGTATCTAAGGTCATAGTAAGAGATAAAGAAGTACTTTTTATCAACTCCACATCCATATTATCGCACATCATTATTCTTTGATTTCCTATCAAAAGCTCCGCATGGTAGATATAATTAGCTTGTTCTGAGTTCAAAGCTTTATTCCAGTCTCTTGGATCAGCATCGGAATATCTTAAAAGACATCCTATTTTCGCATTGAACGCTTTTTGATATAATGTCAGTGCCTCTTCACAACGACCATTAAAATTGAAATTTGGTGTAATTAAGATCATTCTTATCCTCCTCCATTCATTTGCTGAATTCATTAATTCGATGTGTACCGACTTTCAGGATATACTACGAAATATTTTTAAATAAACAAGTCCACATGAAATCCAAGCCTTGTATTGTGCCCGGGATACCGCTTCTACATTTTCTTATATTGATTACCTCAAAGTGAGGGCTGAATAAGCTAATTAGTCTCTCCTTGGTAAAAGCAACTCCAAATCGCCTGCGTTGTTGATAAAACTCCCAATCATCAATTTCATCTGCGCATTCGTCACCCCAAGCAAAGCAATTTAGAGCAAAGTATCCATCATTCTTAAGAATGGATTTTAATAATTTGATGTATGTTATTCTTCTGTGTGGTGCAATATGGTGAAGCATTCCGGAGTCATATGCTAAGTCGTAGCATCCGGTAATAGGTTCTTTAATAGCATCCTGGCACCGAAAATCAACCCTCACTCCCTTTCTAGATGCAATAGTTTGCGCATTTTGGATTGCCTTATTTGAGATATCAATTCCTGTGACTGATACACCTTGCTTTGCCATGAAAATAGCGTTACGTCCTTCGCCACAACCGAATTCAATAGCAGATGATATCGATAAGCCATTGTTAAACAGTTCCACCAGGTTTTCATCAGGTAATTCATTCTGCAGAATAAAATTAGCTGGTCTGTCTCTTAATTCATAAAAAGTATCCCAATGAATACCTTCCGTCAGATTATCCAAAAAATCCATAACATCATCAAAGTTGTTAATATAATTACCCATGTAGAGCCTCCCAGATTGAGATTTACTTAAGTTCAACGATCCATTCATTCTCGTTTATCACATACTGAAATTCTGTCATACTATCATCATCAAATACTTTAAGCAAGTCAAAAAAATCGTTCACCAGATTGTATTTATGCAAATCCTCTCTATCAACCCACACCATTCTCCCTTCCTCAGAGGATGTTAAGCTTCCTTCAAATTCATTTGTTTTGTATAAAAGAACGAGATATCTTCCGTTATCAATAGGAAACTGTTTTATCCCGCACAGAATTGGGTGTGTAATTGTTAGCCCGGTTTCTTCTTTCATTTCTCTGATAACAGCATTGATAAAAGATTCATCCTTCTCAACGTGACCACCTGGTAGGGTATAGCCCTTCCAATCTTTTTTTATTCTGTCTTGCAGCAATATTTTGTTATCTTTGTAAATAAGGCAGATGACAGTTAATTCTACATTTTCTGTTTTACTCATGATTTCATCCTTTTTGTAATAATATTAGCAATCTAAATGATACTTTTCATACGCTTGTAAGTTTATCTGTAGTGGGGAATAGTATGTTATCTACAATAATTCAAAGGGATGTACCTAGTCAGGATTACAATTCCGAGTATACTCACGGAATAAAATTGCAATACCCAGGATAAAAACTATGGTACTTATAATACAAGGAATTAATAGTAAAGCGTTTTCTGTTAAAGCGGTTCCGATTTTACCTTTATCTGTATACCATTCTGTTAATTGTGAAGCATATATTGCGGTAGAGATTGAAACTCCAATATATAATAAGGACGATGATATCAATAATACAATTCCAATGATAGTACTTTTGGAATTGGCATTATTTGTATCGTCACTTTTTTTCTTTGCGTCAGAGATCTCGATCAAATCACATTTGCAGTCACTACAGATTATACAGCCTTCTTGATATTCACTTTTACATTTTGGACATATTAACATGATTTTCCTCCCATTATTAAAAAATATTAGCCTGATTAAATATCGAACCAGTAAACAGTGTTTTCATTTATTTGCTCAAATCCTAATTTTTTTGCCATATTATATGAATTTGGATTTGATTCAACGCAATCCCATTGTGGTAAATAATTATTTTTAAAGCAATCTGCTATAAACTCCGCTGTCATGGCATAGGCTAATCCCTTTCTTCTGTGTTTCTCCTCTGTTTCAATATCGATTGGGATTATATTATTGAAATTAGCAGTTCCGACTATTGCTGCAACAATTCTATTTTCAAAAACAGAACAATAGGCAATACTTTTGCGTTCAAATTCTTCAAACGAATGCCAAGATTCCAACAACCGGATTCTTAAAAAGTCTGCATTATCAAATTTATCTTCTGATAGCATCTTCCAAAACACAGAATCAACTTTAAGAATTTGATATTCCCTTGGAATTACTTCCGTGTTTACAGGGATTGTATTCACTCGGAAAGAGAATTCCCTTTCTGTTTGAAGCAGCTTATCTTGAAATATTTCCAAAATATTATCACGTATGCTTTCACTCTCAATTGAAAATTCAAAACAGTGATATCCTTTTTTCCTTATCTGAATCAATAATTCGGTTTCTAAAAAAGCTTTTAATTCTATAAAATCTTCTTTACATTTATATGTTCCAAGAAATGCAAAGCTTCCCACCGCATAAGACTCGGCAATCGCAATTGTTGGTGCTTCAATATCGTTTACCCATAAGTTACCCTTGCATTCCTGACTTACGATACCGGAAAAGCTGGGACATTTTTCGTTGACTACCTTCGTTACATTTTTTATCGCTACATCTTTATCTATCTGTATCATTTTAAACTCCATTTCAGTCAATTAAGCCATTGCTCTACCATTTTGTAGTATTCATTGTTTGGTTCGGCATTTTCATAATAGAACTCCAATGTTTGTACATAAATGATATGCCCATCTACATCCACCGGTTCGGAATTACGATATAGGAATTCGTCGGTATCATCACCTTGACAATTACCGTAGAACATACATCTGATCTTCATTCCTTCGAAGATTGTATCAAAATACTTAAATCCGTCATGGCTGCTTTTTGCTTTTCCATTGCAATGAAAGAACTCTTTGACTCTCTGTTCCTCATTCCATTTGAAGGTCAGACAGATTTTCTCGAGTTTGAATTCCAGCCCATGTGCAAATATCATTGTTTTACCATCTACCTTGAATTTGATCTGATTGTGCTTTAGCTTTTTCGCCAATGACAGCAGCACCCTCCAATCCTCCTTTTGGTGCATATCCTTTACACAGATGTGATATTCATGCCTTGCATTCTCCATAGGTGTTCCTCCTTTATTATTGGTGGTTCCATCATAACAATAAAAGAAGCTTTGTTCCTGTTCTGAAGAATTTTGTTTTGTCAGAATTAACCCATCGCCTTGTAAGGTATCATCCCATCCACCCTGCATTTGAATTCTGATCGATAACGGATTAAATGCTTTGATCTTCGGATATGTTCTTCTGACAAAACTCGGCGGAAAACCATGAAATCTTGTAAACGCTTTGGTAAATGCCTCTGGTGTTTCATAACCATACTTAAAAGCGAGATCTATTATATGTATGCTAGAATTCATAAGCTCCTTTCCGGCAAGTGACAAACGCCGATTACGAACATATTCCATTATGGTTATGTTGCAAACAATCTTAAATAAGTTATTTAGTGCAGATGTACTTAGATAAAATTGTTCCGCAATTTGATTTGGCGTTAAGCTTTCAAGAATATTGTCTTCAATATAGTCAATAACCATCTGCACCGTGCTTAAAGTAATAGTACTCATTGTATTTTTTATTCCCTTAGGCATATTTGTTCTCCCTATATTTGGTTCTATTATTATACCTGTGATTACAATGGTATACCTGTCTTTAAGAATTCAACATTGTCAGTTTTGCCTGAATCAATTCATAAGCCTACGATTTGATAGCCGGCTCACCTTAGCACGACCCTAAATTAAACCATTCTACCACCTGTTTGTAAATGTGATCAGCTCCAATGGTCCCATCTGTTATTATTGTTCTATATCCAAGCTTATCAGCTTTTTCCTTTACCGATGCTGCAAATAATGCATCTCTTTCCATCCAGTTTTCAAATGCCTGTTCTTTATCAGTGCAGTCTTTCAAAATCTCCGGTACCCAAGGGCGCAGCTTATAATGATGATATTGGAAATCCTTCGTAGGAACAATGCATATATATGAATTGGAATCGACTTTTATCTCATTCATTAGCTCGGGTAAAAAAGCTGCACCTTCTGTAATGATTCCCTTTGGTGCTTCAATCTCACCTAAATCTTCTATGATGAATTCGAATATTTCACGATATATTTCCAACTCCTCCATATTCTGTATCATAGGTTCCCGCATCCATGTCTCATCAGCGGAAAGCTTCAATACTTGTGAAGAAAATGGCTTATTTGAAGTAGTTCCCTTACGGATGTAATCATCTAAGTAATTATCCACTTTAAAATAATAAAGACCGTATTGTTCTGATATCATCTCTGCTATGGTACTTTTTCCGCTACATGGTGAGCCGCCTATATAATATATTTTTGTCATCTAATATTCCCCCGAATCATTTGTATCAGCTGATATCGCCCGAATGTCAATAAAGCACCTATCTACGATAATATAAATAGTCTTTAGGTATTAGCTACATCAACATGGTAAACATATAAAGCAGTATCATGTTTGCCATGAAATGTTTTCTCCTCCGCACATAGAAACCCTTCATTTTCATACACAGCCCTTAATTTACTTCGATGCTGATTACAATTCAGGCGAATTGTATTAATATGATAATTATGTGCCAGGTTTATGGCAAAATCGATTAATTCTTTGGAAAATCCCTTACCGGCAAAGATACGACGAACAGCTAACTTATGTAAAAATAATGATTGACCCTTTGGAATGTCAGGCCAATAAGTTGGGTCATAATCTGTTAGAGCCATACAAGCAGCCGGTAATCCATTGTGATATGCAATATAAAAGTTATTAATCTTATAGGATTCTGATAGATTGGGCCACTTCACATTTGATTCATTCCATTGGTTCTGAATTCCACATTTTGACATCCACTGAACTGCATCTAATAAAATTTCTTCAATGATTGGTATATTTTGTTCATCTGCTTGCCTAACCATACTAAATTCTCCTGTATATCCTTGTTCTTGAGCTCATATATAATAGCCTGCCAAACAGTTCCATTATTAGTTTAAAAGTATTGATCTTTTATTATGTTTAAGTTAATTTTACTGTTGTAGATTTTGATGATGCAGAGTGGTTTTGCGATACTTCTTTAGAATCCAGCGGTCGATCAAGGCCTTATCAACAAAATCCTTCTTTCCCAGATATTCTCTTAAGGTGTCCCTTATGTATTCTTTGTTATATTTTTCGTCTTTACAATTCATCAAGGAAGCATAACCTGTACCTCTTTGAAGGTAATCAGAGGATGCTACGGTATACCACTTTTCAGCAATTAGTTTTTCACCATTAATATAGATATCACTGATTTTTCTTCCATTATGCTCAATAACTGCGTTGGATACATGAAGTCTCCCTACATATTTTCCTCGAAAGCCTGGCCCCTTGCCATCCGCATAACAATAATCCGTATCCGTAGAGTTCTGTAAAGCTTCCCATAAATACTTGCCCTGTATCTTAAAGCTGGTTGGATTTAAGGGGGATGGACATAATTCAATTAGCTTTTTCAATGTGACATTGCCTTTTCTAATTCCTCCGTTAATAACACCACTGTTGATTATTCCTAAATCACAGTTAAGGACATCCCTTAAGGCATCAGCAAGCAGATTTGTTATAGGGTTCTCCTCAGTAACATCATGCCATAAATCTTTTTCCAGAGTGTAGAGGGGTTCACTTAAATGATCGATTGCCTTTTCTTTGTTTCTCTTAATGATATCAATGATTTCATTACATCCATTTTCTTGCTGGATAGCAACATTCTTACCTCCAAGCAGTTCAACCTTATCTTTATCTACGTCCAGCTTCAGTACTCCTAAATTCTCTCCAAACACACCGGAAGTAAATATTATTTTGTTATTTATTATTTCAGGCTTTTCCATTAATATGTGTGAATGCCCACCGATAATTACATCGATACCTTCGACCTTTTCCGCCATCTCCTTATCCTTATCCATTCCGAGATGGGATAGCAGTATGCACACATCATAGTTACCCTTATTTACCTCAATTTCATGAGTAATTGCTTCTATATCATCGATCAAAGTAAAACCAATCAACTCATTAAAGGGTCCCAAATCCGGTGAAGCACCGATAATCAAAATCCTCAGACCATTTTTGTTTAGCAGAATGCTGTTTTTCAACCCTTCAATAGTTGTAGAAGTCATACTGCGTATATTGCTGCTAAGTAAAGGAAGCTTTGTATTAGTAGCCATATATTGCAAGATATCTATCCCCTGAAATGTTTCGTTATTACCGATTGTTAAGGCATCATACCCGGCATATTCCAACAACTCCATGGCCGCCAATCCGCGGGTTCCTTGTAATTCCAGCCTTTTGAAATCAGCAAAGTCACCTGCATCAAGTATTATGGTATCAGAATCCTTAAGTTCATTTATTTTTGTTACTAGCTTGGCAAAATTTTCATAGTTACTATGGATATCATTTGTATGTAATATATTCAATCTCATAACATTCAGCCCTCATCTGTGAAGCAATCGTTTTCTTGTATCAATCAGCTTTTGCATCGTCTCCATACAAGTGGAACATTATATTTGACGAAAACCAACTTGTCTCTGATTTGATCTACGATCTGCCTACGAGCATTCTTTCTAATTTCAGAATATTCTTAATGATGATATTGTCAGGATATTTTTTTTCTGTTTTTGTTACAATTTCAAGAACAATATTCACAGGGAATAGGTGCTGCGCAAACAATACAATAGCCGATAAAAAGGCCTCAACTAACCCAATGATAAAAAATATAACATGTAATGAAACAACTGTTTGAAGCATAATGCATTGAACAATGATCCAAATCACTAATGCCCAGCTAAATATACTGCTTATGTACCCCTGATATTTTGATTT
>JAEZKL010000172.1 GCA_023415475.1 Bacillota bacterium
TTGGACTCGAATAAAGTAAAAAGGATATCCATCCGGATATCCTTTTACTTTATCAAGCGCGAGACGGGATTCGAACCCGCGACCCTCGCCTTGGCAAGGCGATACTCCACCACTGAGCCACTCGCGCATTATATCATGAATTAAGTGCGTATTCATGATTATGTTGCTTTAATCGAAATATGCAAACAAGTTTGCTATTTCTCATTCCGCATTCATAGTTTGTGCTTACTTGGTTTTCGTAAGCACATGAGATAATATACTATAGATTTGATCGGATGTCAATACCTTCGAATGAAAATTTAGAGTTTTATTTATAATTTATATTGTATGTGTAATTTAACAAATTGTTATAGTACAGACATAATCGTTGTTCTGGAATTGACGATTCATCAACGCGTCTGACTTGCTTAAAGCCACATCGACCCATAATTCCTCTGCGGTGAGCAGGAGATTAGCCATCATGATTCCCATGTCAATCATTTTGTTGTAATCCAATACCTTTGCGATGAAGAGGTTCTTCTTGGCGAACACATGAATACGGTTCTTGTATACGACAAAGCGCCAAGGCTGACTGTTAAAGACAGACGGAGCGAGTCGGGCTGCAGCCAGTACCTGTTTGATGTCCAGTGTTACCTCCTCCTTATAGACGATGATCTCATCCTCGGGGAGACGTTTTGCCTCGGAGCTTTCCCGTGTTAGTTTAGAATTGGTCTTACCAAAGGCTAAGGCTACCACATATTCATATTTCATTGTTGCCTTCAGGCCGCCTCCCGGATATGCCACAAGGAAGCAGGTGCCAAGCCCTTTGGCAGTCAGATACAGGTTAATCTGCTGCATCAGATAACCGGCATTTAACATATAATCCTCCTTTACTTCGGAGGAGATGCACAGGTAATAAGGAGCATTTACATTGAAAGGGCCGTAGAAGCCCTGCTTTGCTTCAATATTACTTACTAATTTAAACTCTACTGCTATGCCGCTGATCAGCATAGGAAGCTTGTTCGCATAATCTAGTATATCTGCGATGATTTCCCAGTCCAACTTTTCCTGTTTAAAATGCCGGATGGATCTTCTGGAGAATATAGCTTCAAATGAATTCATCTAATCGATAACCCTCTTCCTTACTCGCTGGCAGCATTTTTACGCATTGCTCTCTTCTTATAATAAAGAGGAGAGATACCGTAATACTTCTTGAATAACTTACTGAAATGATATACATCATCATAACCGACTTGATTGGCAATATTCTTGATGCTGCCACTGTCGGAATTCAGCAGGATATCCTTTGCTTTCTCCAAGCGGATCTTAATTAAATAGTTGATAGGTGACTCACCTGTCTCCTCCTTAAATATCTTGGAGATATAGACAGGACTCAAGTACATATTATGTGCAATCTGTTCCAAGGATATTTTATGCTCGTAATTCTCGTTCAGATAATTAATAATACGGTTTACAGCATAGCTCTTATTATAGGATTCGAAATTACAACCCTTCTGGTCGCACTTTTCAATATGGGCGATTTCCCGCATAACCAGTAGCAGCATCTGCATCAGGTGGGTCTTGAACATAAAGTATCTGCCGACCTGATTGCTTTCTCTTTCAGCGATCATAGCATAGCAATGCATGGAGATTTCCTGTTTTAATTCAGCAGTGGTATGCAAGATACAACCACCCTCCGATAAATCGATTGAATTCGGAGGCATATTCTTAAAATGGAAATCAGTGAAGCCGGAGATGAATTCAATGGTAGGTTCCTTCGGATTAGTAATGATATGGATATGCTTTACACCCGGGTTGCAGACGACAAGATCACCTGCCTCCACATTATATTCCTTCCCCTCAACCAGATACTTCCCTTTACCGGATAATATATAAGCGAGTTCCGTAAAATCATGGTCATGATAAATACCTTCATCCACCATCTTGACCTTCGAAACATAAAAAACAGTCGGATTAAAATCATTATATGTTAAATCATAATCACAAGCCATATAGCCTCCATAACAGAAAATAAAAGATAAAGTATTTTAATCGATTTTATCAGGTCGGACATAATAGTGATATTATAACATTAGTATTCCGAATAGGTAAATGGAAATTTTAAAATTAATGTTATAGGATTTGCTATAGCTTCTATTCTCAGCACAAGTATAACCGTATTTCAGCATATACCAGATTAATAATCAAAATAGACTATTTTTTAACAAAATACCTATTGATTTTAACTTTTCAAAGAATTATAGTATCGTTATCTCGTTAAAATATTGTATCACTTTATAAAGAAGAAGTACAATACCGATTATAGTAAATTACATGAATTACAATAGTAATATCCATTTTTTTTGCCCTGAAATCAGCTATAATAAGATTTTAGTAAGAATTAAAAACTTAAAATTGAACTACCAATGAGAAGGAGAATACTTATGACAGCAATGCAGTGGTTCTTTTCTTTTTTAAAGAAGTACTGGGCAAAACTCGCATTTGCAATGATATTGGTTACAATTACCTGTATGTTGGCAATTGTTAATCCACATATCTCAGGTATCATCGTGGACGATATTATCAAAGGGGGAAATCGTAAGATACTGCCGCTCATGATGATTATCATGATTGTGACCAGCCTGCTGCGAGCAGTTTTAAAATACTGGTTCTTGGTTATTTTCGAGACATCCTCACAAGGTATACTATATACGATGCGTGATTATGTCTTCCGGAAGTTACTTGCACAGGACTTTAGCTTCTATAATAAGAACCGGACCGGTGATCTGATGTCCAGACAGACCGGTGATATGGAAGCGATACGTCATTTTGTGGCTTACGTTATATACGGCGTTTATGAAAATGCGCTTTTGTTTATTATAGCTCTTATTATGATCTTTGTAGTGGATTGGCGAATTGCGGTATGTATGATCGCGGTTCTTCCGTTAACAGCTGTTACAACAGTGAAGCAGCTGAAAGCGGTTAAACCGGCCTTTCATAATATTCGTCAGCAATTCTCCAGTCTGAATGCCATTGTCCAGGAAAATGTCAGCGGTAACCGTGTGGTGAAAGCCTTTGCGAAGGAAGATTATGAGACGGAGAAATTTAATAAGGAGAATGACGGCTACCGGGCAGCGGAATTAGGGGCCGCAGATATATGGAAGAGATATGTACCGATCTTCGAATTCCTGGCAAATGTCCTGTCTATCATACTATACCTGGTTGGCGGCATCATGGTAGTAAAGGGCTATATGTCCTTGGGTAAGCTGGTTACCTTAAGCGGTTATCTATGGATGTTAAATATGCCGCTTCGTCAGGCAGGCTGGTTAGCAAATGATTATCAAAGATTTGTGACCTCCGTTGAGAAAATTTATAATACGGTAATGATTGAACCAACCATCCGAGAGCCGGAGCATGCGGTGACAAAAGAACGCTTCCGCGGAGATATCGTATTCAATCATGTAAGCTATCATGCTGATGATGAAGTGATTTTAAGAGATATTAGCCTCCATATCAAGCCGGGGCAGACGGTAGGTATCATCGGTGCGACAGGCTCCGGTAAATCGACTCTCATGAACCTGTTATGCCGTTTCTATGACGTGACAGAGGGTGAGATCAAGATTGACGGCATAAACCTAAAGGATATGGATCTCTATTCCCTTCGTGATAATATCGGTATGGCGATGCAGGATATATTTCTGTTCTCCGATACCATCGAAGGTAATATTGCTTATGGCAGACCCGATTGTAGCTTCGAAGAGGTGGAAGCGGTAGCGAAGGTTGCTAATGCCCATAACTTTATTCTTCAGATGCCGGATGGCTACGATACGATTGTCGGAGAACGGGGAGTGGGTCTCTCCGGAGGACAGAAGCAGAGGATCTCTCTTGCAAGAGCTCTACTTAAGAATCCCTCGATTATCATTCTGGATGATACTACCTCAGCGGTAGATATGGAGACGGAGTCCCAAATACAGAATGAGCTTGGTTCCCTACATGAGAAGCATAATGTATTCATTATCGCGCACCGCATTTCTTCTATAAAAGATGCGGATCAGATCCTGGTGGTGGATGATGGACGAATCATCGAATCGGGAACTCATGATGAGTTATTACAGAAGAAGAGCTATTACTATACCGTATTCCATCATCAGTATGGAGATTTCGATGCAGGCAAAGGTTCCCACTGTCAGAATGAATGGTTAAAAGGAGGTAATAAGGTTGGCTAGAAATAAATATGACATTGATGAGACGTTGCAAACCGAATTTAACCTTTCCCATTTGAAACGCTTGGCAACCTACATAAGACCTTACCGCAAGGATATGATTTTTACGGTATTTTTGATGACGGTATCCTCAGCACTTGGTATGCTGACCCCGATTTTCTTGATGCAGATCATGGATGATTATATCCCTAAAAAGAATATCGCAGGAATTGTTATTGTCAGTATCATCCTTCTGGTAATTTACTTTATTATCTCGTTAATTATTCGAGCAAGGATCACCATAACCTCAAGACTCGGCCAGAATATTATCCATACGATACGTAGTGATATATTCCGGCATCTGCAGGAGCTGCCCTTCTCCTATTATGATGATAAGCCTCACGGTAAGATACAGGTTAGGGTGGTTAACTATGTTAACAGCTTAAGCGACCTCTTATCCAATGGTATCGTGAATACGATCACCGAGCTATTCAGCTTATTCTTTATTGTTGGTTGTATGCTCTATATCAATGTGCGGCTTACCCTTCTCTGCTTATGCGGACTCCCTCTTCTGATGGCTATTATTTTCATCATCAAGAAGAAGCAGAGGGTAGCATGGCAGCAATCCAGTAATAAATCCTCTAATCTTAATGCTTATATTGCGGAGAGCATTAACGGTATTCGTGTTACACAGAGCTTTACGAGAGAGCAGGAGAATATAAAAATATTTAATACATTAAGTAATGACTACAGTAACGCCTATTTGCGCGCTGTTAAGCTGAATTTCCTCCTATGGCCGGCCATTCAGAATATTTCAACCTGGACTAATGTAGCTGTCTATGTGCTCGGTATTGCATGGATGGATAATGGCGTCAAAGGAATTACAATCGGTGCCTTAATCGCCATGACAAGCTATGTCGGCAGATTCTGGGCGCCGGTGAATACCCTGGCAAGCTTCTATAACTCCATACTGACTGCAGTATCCTATCTGGAGAGAATCTTTGAGACCATCGATGAGCCGGTTATCGTAAAGGACCTGGCAGATGCCTATCCGATGCCGCAGATCAAAGGTGAAGTCGAATTCAAGGACGTAATCTTTAGCTATGAGAACGGAATTCCGATACTGAACGGGATCAGCTTTAAGGCAAATGTCGGAGATACCATTGCGATTGTAGGACCTACCGGCGCCGGAAAGACAACGATAATCAACCTGATCAGTCGTTTCTATAATCTGGACTCCGGACTGATTACAATTGACGGAATCGACATCAGCAAGGTAACGATCAAGTCTCTTCGTCAGCAGATGGGTGTTATGCTTCAGGACAGCTTTATCTTCTCCGGTACGATCATGGATAACATCCGTTATGGCAATATAGAGGCGACGGATGAACAGGTAATCGAAGCATCGAAGACCGTACGCGCTCATGATTTCATCGTAAACCTGGAGAATGGGTACAATACTCAAGTAAATGAGCGGGGAACCCGACTCTCCGTAGGTCAGAGACAGCTGATCAGCTTTGCGAGAGCCTTGCTTGCTGATCCAAAGATATTGATCTTAGATGAAGCTACCTCCAGTATCGATACCGAGACGGAGATATTATTGCAGGAGGGATTAAGCAAGCTCCTTGCGAACCGTACCTCCTTCATCATTGCCCACCGTTTATCCACCATCAAGAATTCCACCTGCATCATGTATGTGGACGGAGGATCGATTCAGGAGATGGGAACTCATGAGGAGCTACTGGCGAAGAAGGGTTATTACAGTGAACTATATCTGTCTCAGTACAAATTCTTAGAGAAGAAACTGGCAGTATAGATCGGCATACAATAGAAAGCACGCTTCGCGGCCCATCTATTGTCATGAATTATGTGCTGCCGCTCAAATTCGCGGTGTTTTGGCAGCACAAACTACCATTAAGGACGAAATATGATACATAGGCCGGTACCTGTATGCAAGTGGCAGCAGCTACCGGCTTTCTTTATGCGAAAGCCTTTATATGGAGGAAGATACGTCTGTAAGGCAGATGCTTTGATACAGGTATATATTGGAAGAAGATATTGGGATAAAATAGGCTGTTGCTACCGTCCAATAAATAAGATAGAATAAAAAGATGTCATACAGATTGGCGCGAATTAACTCATTAATCTGCTTATATAAGGAGAAATAACATGTCATATGATTATAAAGAGGTTGTGCCCTATCTGCTGCACTGGTTTGAATATAATGCCAGAATTTTGGCTTGGAGGGAGAACCCGAAGCCGTATTATGTCTGGGTATCTGAGATTATGCTCCAACAGACACGAGTAGAAGCAGTGAAAGCTTACTTTGATCGGTTCATTCAGGAATTACCTGATATTAAGAGACTTGCAGAAGCCTCAGAGGAGAGGCTCCTAAAGCTATGGGAGGGACTTGGTTATTACAGCCGGGTTCGTAATCTGCAGAAGGCAGCGATTATTATCATGGAGGATTATGACGGGCGTATGCCGGAAAGCTATGAGACACTGCTGACCTTGCCCGGAATTGGAGAATATACAGCAGGTGCAATCGCCTCCATTGCCTTCGGGCAACCGGTTCCAGCGGTGGATGGGAATGTACTGCGCGTTATGAAGCGGATTGCGGGAAGCTATGATGATATTACGAAGACAGCGGTGAAGAAGGAGCTGTGGAGGGATATTACTGCTATTTTGCCAGAGGATCGTCCGGGTGATTTTAACCAAGCTCTGATGGAGCTGGGAGCCGTGGTCTGTCTTCCGAACGGCAAGCCACTATGCGATAAGTGTCCGGTGATGCATCTATGCAAAGCCTTTCATGAAGATATTGTGATGCAGCTGCCCATAAAGCCTGCGAAGAAGGAACGACGGAAGGAAGAACGGACAATTCTGTTGCTAGAATATCAAAATCGTTATGCGATCAGAAAGAGATTGGCGAAGGGCTTATTAGCAGGTCTTTGGGAGCTTCCTGGAATAGAGAATAAGCTAAATAAGGAGGAACTCCTGACGCTTCTGACAGACCTCAAAATTGTTCCTAAAGAGATCAATCAACTAGGTGATGCGAAGCACATATTCTCTCATGTAGAATGGGACATGTCCGGCTATCACATCCAATTGAGGGAGCTTCCGCTGGAGTATTCGAAGGAGAATGCTATAGTTTGGGCGGATACATCGGAGTTGAACGATTTTTATAGTATACCGAACGCCTTTATTGCTTTTACCAAAGATATCAAGAGGAAGAAAATATAGTATATTTTGCAAATTATGATTGTAAAATAGGACAAATGTGCTATGATAATAAGGGAATTTATTTGATTTGAGTTGGAGTGTGGATTATGAAAAAGAGCTTATTATTAGTTATTATAATCACTTTATTAACGATGACAGGCTGTGGAGATAAGGGTGAGTTTGCGAGCTTTATCCCGACACCTATCCCCGAGTCTGAGGATAGTAGTACGGATGCAGCAACAGACGATACGACGGAGGATACATCAGACAGCAGTTCAGAGACTCAGGTTGAAGGTACGCCGACCCCTAAGCCGCTGCATGTGGGACAGACAACTACCATGTATGTGAAGCTGGATAAGTACGATGCTATTTTGAATGTAAGAGCAACACCTTCGAAAGATGGGGAAATAGTTGGCTTTCTCGTACACACAGAGAAGATAGAGGTTATTGAAATCGTGGAAGGATGGGCAAGCTTTGCACAGGGTGGAGAGGTTCATTATGTCAGTGCAGATTTCCTGGTGAATGAACGTCCGGATTACATTGAGCCACCGACCCCGTCACCTAACAAAAAACCTACACCGACGAATAAACCTGCTCAGGATACTACACCGGAAGCAGATGCTGATGAAGCACCGCCGGAGATATAGGTCATAAATTTTTGCATCGAATCAGAGAGGAAGGCATTTTTAGAATAAGAAAAGCCAACCTCTCTTTTGTTAACCGGATTTTTTAACGGGATTTGTATTAATGTACCCTCTTCCAGCTCCTTAGCTACAAATTCTTTGATGACACAGGCAACACCGAGACTTGTTTTCGCGAATTCAATTAAAAGATCCATATTACTGATCTCTAAAATATTCTTTGGATCGATGGAATTTGTCTTAAAATAATCATCAATGTATTTTCTGGAGACATTTTCCTTATCCATTAGCATAATATTTGCACAGGAGAAGATATCACCGCTGTTCTCGCGGAGCATTAGATTGTCCAGATAAGTTTTCGTTGCTACAAAGATATCTTCAATCGGTCCCAGAGAATAGAAATAGAAATTATCGCTGTCCGGTTTGGCAATCAGACCGAGATCCAGTGCATTATTCTCCAGAAGCTTCATGGTATGGGAAGAGGATTGATTATCAATTGTAATCTTAATATGGGGATTCTCCTTAACAAAACCATTTAGATAGGGTAGGAGAAGATATTTACATAAGGTAGTGCTGGCTCCGATACGGAGGTGACCGATTCCTAAATCATGCACATGTCTCAGGTTGTCCTCACCGCATTTTAATGTATCAAAGGCACTCTTGGTATAATCATAGAGAAGTCTTCCTTCATCGGTCAGCTTAACACCACGAGAGCTGCGTATGAACAAGGTAATGCCGAGATTATCCTCCAGGCTCTGAATCGATTTACTGACTGCCGGCTGGCTGATGTATAGCTGCTTTGCAGCCCGGGATATATTGCCGGCCTCTGAAACACAGTTAAAGATGTAGTATAAGGACAGATTCTGCTCCATTGCAAACACTCCTTTGTGCATTTAATTGTTTTTATAACATATTGTTATAACTGATATTAATAATATGTATTTTAATTATACCAAACAATATGCTAAAATGGCAATAGAAACGTAAGAGATACGGAAGAAACTGCAGCTTGAGCTATAATATTATTAAGTGTCAAAAGCACCGAAGGTGCTTTTCTGATAAGATAGGATGATATGCAAGTTTACTTGCAATATCATGCTGTCTTATCAGAAAAAAGCTCTGCGTCTTTGACACATAAACACAATGTTTATATTCCATAGGATGATATGCAAGTTTACTTGCAATATCATTCTGTCTTATCAGAAAAAGAGCTTTGCGTCTTTGACACTTAAACAAAATGTATGAATATTTGATCAACAAAACGGAGGTAACCCAGGATGGATTACAACATCGCAGTCATTCCCGGTGATGGAATTGGACCGGAGATTATTACAGAGGCAAAGAAGGTACTTGATCAAGTTGGAGAAAGCTTTGGGCATTCCTTTCAATATACTGAGGTATTGATGGGTGGTGTATCCATCGATGCCACCGGAGTTCCGTTGACGGAGGAAGCGCTGGAGACGGCGAAGAACAGTGACAGTGTGCTTCTGGGAGCGGTTGGAGGAAATGTAGGTCAGTCAAACTGGTACAGCCTTCCGCCCCACCTTAGACCGGAGGCAGGACTTCTTGCCATCCGTAAAGGACTGAACCTATTCGCAAATATCCGTCCGGCAGTGCTTTATGATGAGCTGAAGGGTGCTTGCCCGCTAAAGGATGAGATAATCGGTGACGGTTTTAACTTTGTAGTAATGCGTGAGCTTACCGGCGGACTCTATTTCGGTGCTCGCCATACTACGCAGGAGAACGGAGTGCGACAGGCAACCGACACCCTTGTGTATGATGAGAACGAGATCAAACGAATTGCAAAGTGGGCTTTCGAAATTGCCATGAAGCGAGGTAAGAAGGTATGCAGTGTCGATAAGGCGAATGTACTTGATTCCTCCAGACTCTGGAGACAGGTTACCAAGGAGGTTGCGAAGGATTATCCAGAGGTAGAGCTTACCGATATGCTGGTGGATAATTGCGCGATGCAGCTGGTGAAGAACCCGAGACAATTTGATGTAATCCTCACGGAGAACATGTTTGGAGACATTCTGTCGGATGAAGCAAGCATGATCACCGGTTCCATCGGAATGCTGGCTTCTGCAAGCCTCGGTGACACAAAGTTAGGCCTGTATGAGCCCAGCCATGGTTCTGCACCGGATATTGCAGGACAGAACAAGGCGAACCCCATTGCAACCATTCTCTCAGCTGCAATGATGCTTCGTTATTCCTTTGATCTGATAAAGGAAGCAGATAGCATTGAGGCAGCCGTGAAGGCGGTGCTGAAGAAGGGATATCGAACCATTGATATTATGTCGGAGGGCATGACTTTAGTAGGAACCAGCAAAATGGGCGACCTAATAATCAATGAAATAAAATAAAAAATTGGAGAGTTAAATGATCTTATTAAAGTCAGTAGATGAGAATAATTTTGAAGAAGTAATCAAGCTTAAGGTCTCTGAGGATCAGCAAACCTTTGTTGCTACGAATGTATTTTCCATCGCACAGTCGAAGGTGCTTCCGGAGTGTATTCCACTTGCTGTTTATGATGATGAGGAGCTGGTGGGCTTCGCAATGTATGCTATGGACCGGGAAGATAATGAATATTGGATCTATCGATTAATGATTGATGAAAAATATCAATCCAAGGGTTATGGCAGAGCAGCAATGGAGGCACTGATCAAACATATTAGTGCTGATAAGGAACATAACATCATATACATAAGCTTTGAGCCGGAGAATAAGCGTGCTAAGGCGTTATATGTAAGCCTGGGCTTCGTACCGGATGGTCGTATGATTGAGGATGAAGTCATTTATAAGCTGAACTATTAAGGAGGGTAATACGATGGGTATGACAATGACGCAGAAGATATTGGCGGCTCATGCGGGACTTGCGCAGGTTTCGGCAGGCCAATTGATAGAAGCAGATCTGGATTTAGTTCTGGGTAATGATGTTACAGCGCCCGTGGCCATCCATGAGATGGAGAAGATGACGATTAAGAAGGTATTTGATAAGGATAAGATAGCATTGGTCCCGGATCATTTTACTCCGAATAAGGATATCAAATCAGCGGAGCATTGTAAGTGTATGCGCGATTTTGCGATGACACAGGAGATAACGAATTATTTTGAGATCGGAGAAATGGGAATTGAGCACGCACTCCTTCCGGAAAAAGGTCTTGTCGTTGCCGGTGATGCGGTGATTGGAGCTGACTCACATACCTGTACCTATGGCGCTCTCGGAGCATTTTCCACCGGTGTGGGAAGTACGGATATGGCTGCAGGAATGGCTACCGGTAAGGCTTGGTTTAAGGTTCCATCCGCAATTAAGTTCATATTAACCGGTAAGCCTGCCAAATGGGTCAGCGGTAAGGACGTTATTCTTCATATCATCGGTATGATCGGAGTAGACGGGGCTCTTTACCGGTCTATGGAATTTGTGGGAGAAGGTGTTAAAAATCTTACGATGGATGATCGTTTTACTATGGCAAATATGGCGATTGAAGCTGGCGCGAAGAACGGTATCTTTCCGGTGGATGAGCTTGCCATTCAATATATGAAGGAGCATTCAGGGAGAGACTACAAGATTTATGAAGCGGATGCAGATGCAGAGTATGATGAGGTATATGAAATTGATTTATCCGGTTTGAAGCCTACCGTTGCTTTCCCTCATCTTCCTGAGAATACCCATACTATTGATGAGGTGGGAGAGGTTAAGATTGATCAGGTCGTGATCGGTTCATGTACCAACGGAAGAATCGATGATTTGAGAATCGCGGCCAAGGTATTAGAGGGGAGAAAGGTTGCCAAGGGGATGCGCGTCATCATATTCCCTGCCACTCAGGCTATCTATCTTCAGGCGATGGAGGAGGGCTTACTGGCTACCTTCATAAAAGCCGGAGCCGTAGTCAGCACACCGACCTGTGGTCCCTGTCTTGGCGGGCATATGGGAATATTAGCAGCAGGAGAGCGTGCGGTAGCAACGACTAACCGTAATTTCGTCGGACGTATGGGTCATGTGAAATCTGAGGTATATCTGGCTAGCCCGGCAGTAGCAGCGGCTAGTGCGATAACCGGCAGAATCTCAGGTCCCAACGAGCTTGGGTTATAATAATGATTATGCCTTTAATGAGGCAGATGGAGGTAAATATCTATGAAGGCTTTTGGAACCGTTCACAAATATGGCGATAATGTCGATACCGACGTAATCATTCCTGCTCGTTATCTAAATTCCTCCGATCCGAAGGAGTTGGCAGCAAAATGTATGATAGATATCGATAAGGATTTTATTAACCGGGTGAAACTGGGCGATATTATAGTAGCAAATAAAAATTTTGGCTGTGGCTCCTCCAGAGAGCATGCACCGATTGCAATCAAGGCTGCGGGAATCAGCTGTGTAATCGCTGAAACCTTTGCAAGTATCTTCTATCGTAATGCAATTAATATCGGTCTTCCGATCATTGAGTGCCCACAGGCAGCGAAGGAAATAGAAGCCGGTGATCAGGTTGAGATTGATTTTGATAACGGTATCATCTTTGACAGAACCAAAGGAACCCAGTATCAGGGTCAGGCATTCCCCGAATTCATGCAAAAGATTATAAGGGCGGAAGGCTTAATCAATTATATCAATGAAAGTCGAAAAGCATGACTTTCATTGATCAAGTATTAATGAAAGTAAAAAAGCATGACTTTCATTGATCAAGTATTAATGAAAGTCGAAAAGCATGACTTTAATTTATCATGTATCAATGAAAATCGTAAAGCGTAATTTTCATGATCAAGTATTTATTTTGTTTATCCCAGATTTTAGATAGAATAATAACACTACAAAAGGAAGAGAATCTACCGATACTGGGCAATGCCAGAAGCCGATAGGTTCTTTTTCTATATTGATGGATTCATTTTTTCAAGAAACGGGACCGATTGAAAATACTCCGATATCATTTTCTTATCGATCTAATTCTATCGGAACCGTTTCGAATCCAATTCTTTGCTGGATCATTAATATTATTGATTATTTAGGAGTTACGATAGGTGTCTTAATCAATTCAAAGAAGCAGATTGCAGAGGACAGCAGCTTCTCCTATTCTCTTGATATTGACTACGATAGCATAAGGAGATTTCTGTAATAGGAAATGGATTACAGTGTGATTGAGTACTACAAGGACCTTTGTTTCTGCCTTAGAACTGCTTCAAAGATTGTTGCGATAGAATATGGAACATTGGCCAGGCAGCCATCATAATTTGAACTAGAACTTCTTAGAGGTGATGGTATTTTCTATGAATGGTACAATACAATATACAATTAGGCCCTATGATACCATATGGATGCTTGCTCAGGTGTTTAATACGAACGTAGATTCAATCATGAATTTAAACCCTGGTATAGAGCCTCGAAATCTTATGGTTGGGCAGGTACTTACCATAAGCCCTGGTTATCAAAGCTATCCTTCTAATCCAAATGTACCGGGAGATCAAGATTTTATGAATTTTGATGATATGGATGATATGGACGATATGGATGACGATGATATGGATGACGACGATATGGATGACGACGATATGGATGAGGATATCAGTGGAAGCATGATGGATCTTATGAATTATTTTCGCATGCTATGGGAGCAGCACATAGTGTGGACGAGAATGGCAGTTATAGGGTTGGTTCATCAGTTACCGGAATCAGACCTGATATTACAGAGGCTACTTCGTAACGCGACTGATTTTTCGAATGCTTTAGCAACTTTTTATGGAGAAGAAGCGGCCAGAGAATTCGCAAGATTATTTTCTGAGCATATTACAATCGCTGCCGAATTAGTACGAGCAATTATGGCAGGGGATAATAATGCGGTAACAGAGGCAGATCGCAGATGGCGTGAAAATGCAGATCAGATTGCAGCTTT
>JAEZKL010000185.1 GCA_023415475.1 Bacillota bacterium
TTTCCCGCACAGGCAGATAACCATGTTTATTATAGCGAAATAAGAGGATTTGTGCATGAGTTACTTCTAGCTCATTAGTAACTGGAAGTTAATCGTGCAAACTAGAAGTAAGTATTACATTCTACAATTATATTATTGATGCTTGTCTTAATAAATACCTATGTAAAATATTATACATATCGTTAATAATAATGGGAAAGGAGAAATTATATTTATTAATAACATTTAACTATATGTTTGATATAATTTATATTATAAGGAGGAAACGAAATTTTGAAGATCAAAAAAATATTAGCTTCATTACTTATGGCATGCATACTATTTAATAGTACTGTTGTGCCTAATATAACAGCTAAGGCTACCTCGTTTGAAAATGATATTTTTTATTATGACGGTGTTGGTTTTAAGACATCACTGGATGATAATGGTAACTTAACGGTTAAATCTTTATCTTCTGGCAAAGATAGTGCCTATATTACTGTTCATAAAGATGGTTCAGCAGAAGCACAGGTTTGTAATAATTCAGTTGTAGAAAAATATGATTTAAAAATGAAAGATTTTTCTGACAAAAAAATTAATGTTGATGTTTATCAAAAAGGAAACAAAGTTAAAAATTATAGTAATTTAAACGAATTAAAATATGATAAATATATGGGCCAAAGTGGTGTAGTTGAATTATTAATATATTCTCTATCATTATTACTTGATATTTTATTAACACTCGCAATTACAGCTATCGTTGTTGGTGTAACTTACTATTCTGCCGCATATGTAATTGAAAAAGTAAAAGCTATCGCAATAGAAATGGAAGATGAAATGGCTTATTATTACAGAGCATCAATTGTAGGTCCTCAAGTCGTTATTGATCTTTATAATCCAATAACACAAGCTCAAGCCACATCAAGACTTGCTACTCAAAATGATATTTATACATATTTTAGTTCTGCTGCTGCATATGCTTGTCAAAAAGTCGGTAATGCAAACAATTGTATTGGACCAGAAATTACCGAAAACAGAAAAGCTGGTTATGTTTATTTCTTCCATTACCATATCAATAGAACTAATCCAGCACATGCCTTTTTTGGCTTTCCTTATACATTATAATATACAATAAAATATATAAAAAAGATATATAACATTTTGGATAATGCAAGGTATTATTACTGTAAAATAATACCTTGCATTAAAAATTACTATTTTGAATATAAAAATACTTATATAATAAGGAGAAAATAACATTGAGAAAAAAAGTATTAAAAATAATTATAATTTTTTTTGCTTTGCTTATTATTTTCATTTTGCTTATTTTTAGCAAAAATATTATAGTTGTTAAAAAATACCAACTGTAATAATAAGGTTGGTATTATAGATGGAAATTTGTCAACTAAAAATCATAACATTACATTTTCAGAAAGCACAAACTTTAGTAGTAAAATACGAACACATGGAGATGAAATAATTTCGTTTATATTCAACTGCCAAAGAAATGTTGAGGTTTATTACTTCGATGCTACCAATGATAATGGTGAAATAGATACTAATAAAATTTTAAACGGATTAAATTGGATGTTGGAAAATCGTGTTGACTTGGTAAATATAAGTTTAAGTAACACAGTTAAACATAAGGAATTGGAAAATTGGATACTACAACATAGTGAAATTAAAATTTTTGCTAGTTATAATAATAAATTACATAGTTATGATTATCCGGCAATGTACAATGGTGTTTTCGCATCTGGTTCAGATTCAAGAATAAAATATAAAGACAATGATTTTAGATATAATAGTAATAGAATTATTTTACTAACCAATGGATTCCACATATATAATGGAAATTCTTATTTATCTGTTTTATCAATGCTAAAAAATTAACTATGATTAAAATAATCCATGCTACCATCAGCAGTATGTTACGGTCAGGTCGCATGATAATAAAAAAATCATTATCAATTTTATATATAGTTTTAAATATTTTTCTCCATTCTGCCAACTATACAAAACCCCACATAAATGTTATTATTATCTTGTTTCTCAATTATTATGCAAATAGGAATATGCGAGAGCAACCCTTGTAAAAGAGACCTGCAGTGATGCGGGGTTTTCTTTTTGACAAAATATGCTGGTACAATTATAATAGAAATTAACAAAGGAGGGGTTTTATGAAGAAATTAAAAAGGATATACATATTATTACTTATTATCTCACTTACGCTTATACCGCATACTACCGAGGGTGCAACTTAATATTACAAAATGGCTGTACATTATATCGATGTCGGCGAATCTGATTGTGTGTTAATCCAATCCAATGGAAAGTCTATGCTGATCGATGCCGGAGAGACCGGGGATGGTGATGATATTATTGACTATCTTAAGAATCAGAAGGTCAAGAAGCTTGATTATATAATCGCCACCCATCCGCACGAGGACCATATTGGAGGCATGAGTGAGGTTATCAAGGAGTTTGATATTGGTAAGATAATAATACCCGACAAAACCCATACCACTAAGACGTTCGAAAACTTACTCGATACTATATCGGACAAAAAATTAACCGCCGAATGAATGTATACACCCCTTATCATACATTCAAGGATATAACTAGTAAGTATAACTCCACTATTGATGATCCTAAACTACAACTCCCAGACATACCGTTCCATGGACTCAGGCACACATCGGCTACACTTTTGATATCCGAGAATGTTGATATCCGGACCGTATCAGCAAGACTTGGGCATGCACAGGCCAGTACCACCATGAATATATATGCCCACAGTTTAAAAGAATCTGATAAAAAAGCTGCAGATAAGCTCGATAAATTATTTAATATTCAAAATTAATTTAATAGTTACCAAATAGTTACCACGACATCAAAAAAGACACTCAATCGAGTGTCTTTTCCTTTTATTAAATTCTCGAAACCCTTGATTTATCTAGGTTTTCCTTAAGCTGTTGGGCAGACTTGAACTGCTGACCTCCTCATTACCAATGAGGGAAGATATATTTTCATAGGTGGCTAATTTTGCTCAAACCATTGCAAATCAAGGCTTTTAAAATTTGCAACTATTGAACCAAAACAGTATTTATGATTAATTTCATAGAAAGAGTCATAGAATTAAACTGCATAAATAATCATTGTGTAATATGTATACATTTAATAGGAAGTTTCTCCATTTCGCCAACTATACAGAATCCCGCAAAAATGTTATTATTATCTTGTTTCTCAATTATAATGCCAAATAGGAATATGCGAGAGCGACCCTTGTAAAAGAGCCCTGCAGAGATGTGGGGTTTTCTTTTGCAAAAAATAAGCCCTCACTGGTTAAGGCAAGGGCTTAATAATGACGCTCTAATTTGACATTTAAGACAGTTTTGGTCTTATCCAACCAATTCACCGCCTTTTCCATATTGGTTTAAATTAGTGAGTAGGACGAAGCTAAATCACCCCTCAACAATGACCGGCTTGTACCCATTCGCTTCAAGTTCCTTGACAAGTCTATCTGCATTGCTTTTGACTCCGAATGCTCCTACCTGGACACGGTACACGGTATCCTTTGCCGGTTTATTCATCTCCGTTAACTTCGCCTTAACATCTGCCCGGAATGTATCCATACTCTTTCCATGCTTCGGGAACCACTGCATAACATCTGCATGATTGGAGGCATATCCTAGTTTATGTACTTCACAATGGCAATAAACATCCTTCATCGGATCCAGTCCATGTTCTTTGCACAGGAACGCAAATAGCTCCACGGCGTTGTTATAAACTGCTTCAAAGTATGTAGCGTTCTTTTTGATGTCATATCCCACCATTGTGCCACCACGGTATGTATGTCCGGATGGCTCACAGATTTCAACCCCGATTGCACAGCTATTCCAAGTCCCCTTTGAGCCTTTTCCGACGTGCCAACCCTTATAGTCCCACGGAAGAGTTTGTACAGCCTCATGCTCCATGATAAAGGCATGAGCGCACTTGTCAGCTTCTTGGTTATCCCATGAGTTAATAAGGACATTAGCGTTCGGCTGCGCGCATCCAAGTGAGTGCAAAACAAGCTTTGTCGGCTTGAGCTTAATCGCATTTGTATAGCATCGGTTCTTTGTCATGTATCTCCGAGTTATTTTCACTGATGGCCACCGCCATCCTTAATCGCTGCCTTATCCTCCACTTGCTTCTTAATATTTTTTACAATTGGAGCAAGGAACGGAGGCAGATCCACACCGATATCAACCATATTTTCGAGGATACTTATAATCTCATTACATATCAGCCAGATTGCCACAATGCATGCAATTAAAAATGTAAATGGCAATATAATTCCGGCTGCTTCACCGGCATAAATCAAGAGCCAGTCAATGATAGCTCCAACTCCTACCAGCAGCCACATACAAACTTTCTTTGCGATACCACGAAAGCTCTTGTAACTATTAATCGTTTCATTCCTGTACTTGCTTGCTACTAATCCGGTTATATAATCTGTCACATTGCAGATTATGAGGATTAGCATCGGAATAGCTAATATCCCGAGCCATCCAGCCAGAGCCGCAAAAAATCCTGTTACTATTGACTTGATTTTATTCATATCTCTTGCCCTTCTTTCTTTTAATATAAAAAGGAGCCTCATAGGCTCCATTCTTTTGGTTAATATGTTCCGCCTAATCGGCTCTGTATAAATACCCTTAATATTACATTGGCCTCGATTCTCGCTGGGTTGTCTGGTTTGATGTCAATCTCGTGCCTACCCCGGTTAATAACTCCGCCTGTCTTACTTAAGTATGGTATGATGTCCAGACGGTCCATGTTTGTAGATGCGTCTGGTACCGCATTGCCATCAATAACAATCTGCATCGAAGTAACCTCTATTTCGTATTCGGTTACATTGGCTGTCACCGCATGAGCATGACTGGGGATGCTAAACGTGTGGTCGTGTAATCCTGTACCGTTATTTTCGGAGGTTGTTCCTTCCGATGCATCATACAAAAAAGTTCCAACCCCGTTATATCCTCTGTATTTCTTGGTTTCAAACGTCAGCTCACAAGTGTTTACATTAACCACATCATCATCCACATAAAAGCTAATATGAGCCGGTACGTTCTGGTCACAATTGTCCTGATAAGTAAAACTGTAGATATTGGTTGCACCCTGAGAGTAAGCCGACTCAACCGATACTTTCCGGCTTAGGTCTGTGGTTGTTGTAGCAAGGTCGCTGATTTTATTGTTAATGACATACTCAACATCGTATTCTCTGGATAAGTCTTTGATCTTCTCACCAATAATCCGGGCGGTATATTCTTCATCCCCAACGATAATTCTCGTGACTGTGTTTAACATACGTCTCTCTTGCGAATATTCCGGAAGAATTGAAAGGTCAGCCGCACTCACCGAAAAGTTTATCTTGGGATTTTTGAGTTGGTCAAGCACTGCCTGTGCTTTGGCTTTGAGCGTTGCCTGATCCTCTACTGATTTGTCAATCCATATATATGACCTCTTGCCCCATGTTGCTATAGATGCATCATCCTTTAGATAATTTAACCCACCATTCACCGTCTTAATGGTTAACTGATTTGTTCCCTCGCCTACTCCTTTTGGAATGATATAGTTTACTATATCCGTGGGGTCACTGGCCTTGTCAAAGCTGCCCATATCTTTTCCCCAGCGGATTTCACTTTTTACAACATCAGAGACAGCCAACAGGCTTAATTTCCACGGGTAAACCGATGTATCATATGAAAACTCATACCCAACATTGAAAGCCTTTGGAATGCTTAATAAAGGAGCTAGTAAACCATTTTCATTTTCGAAAGAGTATTCATAAGTATGGGCAAATTCTACCGTACCTAACACCCAGTTGACCGCCGTCTGCTTATTTAAAATTGCTTGTAAAGCCTGTGTCGTAGATAGCCCGGATAATTGCATATATCCATCGATAACATCGTCTAAGAGTGTAGATATTACATGCTCGCATGAATATGTTGTGATATCTCCACTATCGTTTTTAACTGTTTGAGTAGGCATAATTCGATATAATCCGTAATTTCTGCCGCTCTCAGAGATAACCTCAATATAGTTCATGTGAGTACACAGCGAAGCCTTGGGATCCTTTGTAGGTAACGAAAAAGAGAACTGCCAAACCTCGTTGACAGTCCTCTCTATGGGTATATCGAATGCGTTTTCTAATATTCCTAAATCGTTCAATGATTTATTTTTTACTATAATTATGTATAACACCCCCTGTTATATAAGTATAACTACCAGAGATACGGGGTCTTGACCTAAAATCTCTTGACCCCGTAATTATGTCTATATCTCATTTCTTACAATGTATTACTCATATAACTTCGTATTCATATCTTGGAGTATTCTATAAAACATAACCATATTGCCTAGCTCGTTTGGATGTAATAAATCATCGGGAGGATAATAATCTGAAATTAAGTTCCCATTATCATCTTTCATCTCAATATCTAAACGAACAATATTATATGGCATGGTAAGTATGTTCGCTGTATATGTGTCTACCGCAGGCAAAGTACATATAAATATATTGCTCCCCTTTGATTCAAAATAATCAATGATAGTTTGCAAATATTCAAAGGCCGCTGTATTTGTCCCGAGATTAATTAATATATTCTTAGGGTTAATGTTTTTTGTCTCGCTTAGCACTCTTATATACGCTTCATCATAGCACGACCCGCCGATACCAGATACTAATACTTCGTCTTTCCCATAATAATTCTGTAGAAGTCCGCCATATTTATCTTCATCCGAAACCCCTCTGCCCTCCGTAATTGAATCACCAAGCACATACAGCAAACAATCTTTTTTACCTAACGCAACGTGCTTATGCGAATATAAATTAACTGCTCCACTTCTCAAAATAACACTAGGGCTTCCCTGCAAACATCCTTGTTCGTAATCTCTTAAATTTACATTCGTTCTTGAAGTTTCAATACGGCCTTTTCCGTTGACCTGCCATAATCGTACATTTGTCGCTCTGCCGTCCTTTTCAATTTCAATAACACATTGTTGGTTTAGCAAAGAAAACCCCGCCGAAACAGATTTTAAAACTGAAAGGCTGGCTCCGTCTGTATATTTTGACATAAATTTTACAGTATTATCTATGCTTGAAACACGTATAACAGAACCTGCGTAAGGAAGCCTTTGTGTAGCAGGTATCGTAGCAAAATCGATTTCGCCGTTTGATGTAAGCTTAAACTCCCATCGAATAATACGGTTGTCAATACCGTATACATTATCAGTATAAAGCTTTGTGTTTGCGGTTGAACATGAGGCTTGTTTACCAAGTGTCCATCCCGCGTCACATTGCCACTTTTCTGGTAATGATGTAAAATCGCTAATCTCGTCCAGCACTGTTCCTTTGCGATATTGTGGTATTTTAGATTTAATACTTTCCACATCAGCCCGTAACTGATTATATATTCCGTCCGTGTTTGTTATGCAATCTACATTATAACAATAAAACAATTTATTAGTGGTTGTGTTTAACAATGCAACAGTTGTGAATGGTTCAGCTATTGATTGATAATAATAATCACCAGCAATAGGTGAAAATCCTAATACATTCCCTGTTTTGCTATAAATCGCCAGATATTCATTGTTATAAATAGGAATTTTTACAAAATCAACACCGGCTTTTAGTTTTACAAGGCCTGTATTGGATATAGTCACAGAAAAATTGGTTCTAGGCGTAAAAACATTGTCCGCTATAGTTCCAATATAAAAATTAATTATTCCTGTGCTTTTGGCAAACAATGAAATATCTGCAATATACCCATTCTTGACTGTTTTGGAATTTGCATTAATATAAATACTTCCAGTAAACGCCCCGCCTGTCGCGCCTGTTACCGAGCTTATATCTTCACCGACCATAAGTGCTTCATAATTAAAACCACCTAAAATTTCATCTGACATATTTCTAAACACAACGGACTTATCCGCGATTCCGGTGCTTTGATACATTCCGCCTGATGTCCACGCCGTACCATTCCAATAATACCAATTACCGTTTGCGGTGACCAAGTAAATGCTTTTTTTGCCATCTGCTGTATTCGCTGCAGTATCGGCTTGTAGAAGTGCCAATGTTGTAAATGTGGCTTTTGGGCTTCCACTTGCCAACGCTTGTACTTCCACTTTGTCGGCTTTTAAAGCAATCTCATCGCGCGCTGCTTTGTTTCCTAATTCCGATTTTACCGCTTTATGTTCTGTATCAAGCCTGTCCTTTAAATTAACATAAACTGATCCGTCATCCGACACTCTTGCGGCAGCCGCCTCCAATGATGAATCGCCAGTTTGTGTTTGGTTGAATGCGGAAATTGCATTATTTATTTTCTCGGCGCCTACCGCGAGGCTATCTGTTGGTAATAATAAATCTATCATTATATTTCCTCCTAATAGAAGAAGGAACACCATCGCAAATATTATTTTTTCTACCTTATTTTTCATAATTTTACCACCTCATGTGAATTATAAGCTATTTCAATAATATTTGCAATAATTTCCTTGTCAATATGTGTTATAATTTAGATATATTTATCTCTTGCCTTGATGTGGATGGTAAGATTTAATCCAGTTCCGGTTATTGATACCGTATTGCTTCCGGGCAATAAAAAGAAGTCTCTTAATGAGACCTCTCCGAATGCGCTTACTCCATTTTTAAGCACCGTGTATTTATCACAATCTATCACCCATGTTGCACCAGAGAACGAACCGAGCGTTATTGTATAGCCAATAGCGGTTAATGCTACGTTCGTTCCGGAGCCTATGATCTCGATAACCGGCTTCACGGCAATACCATCCACTAATATATTAAGCGTGGTCGCTCCGGTTATGGTTCGCAAACCGTCCGAAGCTCCGCGGCCTAATTTGTAGCTCGACATAAAGGTTATTACCGTACTTCCCCACAAAACTTCATCAGCGAGCACTTGCGAATATGCATATGGATCATATGAAACGAATGGCAATGTAAATTTTCCTGTCCTTAGCACCCTATCAACATCGATTTGACTGCTCAACATTACTGTATAGTACTTATCCGGCTCATAGACATAAGAGAGTTTAATCGCCCTTGGATTACCCTGATTATCATGCAAAAAGGCTATAAATTCTCTTAGTTTATGCTGTAAAGCGGTTTTGTCCTTTGCTATTGAGCCAATCATAAAGCTATGCGGTTTTTCTTCAATGTCGGTACCTAGGTAATACAATCCATTTTTCCCGGGGATTTTCAAAACTTTATTAGAGTACTTCGGTGTAAGAGGATGGATCTGTTTCTCGCATGACAAACCAAATGATCCAAGTGTGTAACCATCTAATGTAATCATGTGACATATCCCACCTTTCTTGCACCGCCTTTATTGAGTTGTGCCAGCGCTTCACTTATGTCCTGTGATGTAGCTTTCGCAAACTCTTTTCCGTTAACTATAAGATAAATCGGTCTATTAGCCAGATCCGATATCATTGCTTCCAGCCTTGATATACTACTTCTTTCACCAGATACAGATGAGTTGTATAGAGTGTTCACGCTACCATATACCTCGAAATCCGTAGGAATACTGTCGTTGATATCTTTTGTGATATCGTTCATCTCGTTCGTAAATCCTTTACCAAGTCCAAGAGCCAAGTTCTTTCCTACTTCATCCTCAAACACTGTAGACGGGGAATGGATGCCGAAGAAGTCCTTTATTCCATCGAGTACAGAGCTGCCGAAGCCTTTTATCTTGCCTAATATCCAATCAGTGGCATTTGAAATACCGTTCCATATACCCTTAACGAGATTAAGACCGATGCCAGACATTTCGGTTTGAAAGTTAATAAATCCGGATACTATAGCTTTAATAATCTTCGGGACCGCTTTAATTAAATCAGGAACTGCCTTAATCAATCCTTCTCCAAGCTTCACAATGAGTTTTATGCCGGATTCTAATATCTTAGGTCCATTGTTAACTATAGCATCTACTAACTTGATAATAATCTCTGGAGCTTTCTCGATCAGTTTCGGCATGGCTTCAATTAATCCATCAGCCAGAGCCATGATAATTGCAAGAGCCGCATCAATCAGTTCGTCCACATTATCAATGAGGTTATCAACTATTGTAAGGATGGTGTCTACTACGACCGGGATTAGCTCAGGCAAACTGTCAGCAATACCCTGGCCTAGTGTGATTACTAATTGCAATGCTGCATCGATGAGCAACGGAAAGTTTTTAATTAAAGCATCAGTGATAGTCATGACCGCATCTATCGCAACCGGAATAAGCTCTGGGAGCAGATTAAGCACCGCTTCGAGCACCTGTGTGAATAGATCGGTAGCAACGCCAACCAACATTGGGAGTAAATCTCCAATAACGGGCAATAACGCACTGATTGCATCCGGAAGCGCAGAAACCACATTTTCAATAATTGGAACAATGTTATCCACTACCGTTTTAAAAGCATCCACAAGGTTGCTTGTTAGATTTTTCATGTCTGCATCGGTATTTCCAAGTCCTGCGGTAAATGAACCAAGAGCCGCTTGCAATAATCCTATTGAACCCGTGACAGTTTCCGTTGATTCTTTTGCGAAGTTACCAGCATACTGTTCTGTGTTTTCGAAAAACATCTGCATTGCTACTTCTGCTTTTTCTGCCTGTGTTGCGGTTTTCCATGTGAAGTCTAGGCCTTTGGATAATGCATATGCTTCAACGTTGGTGGCATTCATTGCAACTCCAAGGTTGTCCATCATTGTAAAGTTTCCCTTAGCCGCTCCGGCAACGGAATCTAATGCTGTCTGCATATCAATGCCCATTACGGATGCCATGTCCGCAGCTCTCTGCATTGCCTTTTCGGTTAACTCAAGTGACTTTTGTTGTTCAACTCCTGACCCCTGGAATAATGCGCCCATTTTGTTAGCTGTTGCGAGGTAATCGGATTGTGACACGCCAAGATTTTTATATGCTTCTTCGCCTTTTTTCTGGATTGACTCTGCATATTTGCCAAAAACAGCCTCTGAACCACCTAAGTTCTGTTCAAGCTCGCCGAATTGTTGTACTACCTCTTTACCGAGCTTCACTGCGGCAGCACCGGCAGCAACGGCAACTGATCCCATTGCCACGCCTACACCCTTTAAAATTCCACCGAGCTTTTCAAACCTTTCTCCGGCATCTTCTGTATTTTTGCTCGCATTTTTTATTTCTTCATTATTATTTTTAAGTTCTCTTTCCATGTTGTTGAGGTCTGCCGTGGCCTGGTTTACTGCTCTCTGCCATCCCTGTGTAACCTTATCATTTTCACCGTATTTGTCGGCTGCTGCTTCAAGCCCTTTTTTAAGTTCTCCCAGCTTATTGGTCTGTTCATCAATCTGCTTGTTCAGAACTTCGTTCTGTTCAGTTAAGGCTTCAATGCTGTTATCGCCCTTGTCGAACTGACTGACTACAGACTTCATTTCCGTTCCGAGCGTCTTAAGGTTTTCGTTTATTCCGTTGATAGCACTGCGAAACTCCGCTTCACCATCAATACCTATTTTAGGACCAATATCATAAGCCATATGTATCACCTGCCTTTAAAATGGGATTGCATCGTCAAGATCCTCATGTTTTTCTAAATCACAATACCTAACCTTGTTAAGTTGCATTGTGAGTTCTTGATCAAAATCATTCTTATACTCTCGGTAAAGCCTCATAAACTTGCCGAGTGTCATTCTTCCTACTTCTTTTTCCGGATACCCCAGTTTTTTAACACCTATAAAAGTAAGCCGAGCAATAGGGATTACTATTACTCGGTCTTCAAGTTTTTTTCGTCTTCATCCTCTTCGTTCTCGCTACCAGTGTTATGAGAGTCAACGACCAATCTTTTGATTGTGCCTGCGGTATCTACGATGCTGCCGATTATTCTTCCAACCTGTTTCTCGGTAACAAAAGGCTTCTTCTCTGCTTTTCCCTCGTTTTCGATGTCGATACCCTCATTGATGCACTCCGTATAGATGAACTTGATATCGCTCATTCTAGGTTCGACTGGCTTGCCATCCTTTGTCGGCTCCGGACTAAGTGCCTTTGAAAACGCCGTAAGGCTGCCGTATTTGTCCTGCATGATTTCTATGATGTTGATATTAAATGCCAGAGGATATGTAACTCCGTTGGCTTCAACATGAATTAATACATCTTTCATTTCTTCCTCCTTAAATGAAAAGGGATAGGCTATTAACCTATCCCATGATGAACTATGCCGTCTTTACTACGATAATTTCCGTGGTCTGCGAACTCTTTCCAGCTTCATAGGCTACAATTCTGAGCTTCTTGGAGCCAACTGCAGCCATAGCGATTCCCGGAGATGCAACTCCGCTCGTAAGTGTCTGGGTAAGTACATCGTCAACATAGAGCTGAATTGTATGTGCTGCTGCTGTAGCGGTCACCGTAAAGGATGCAGCGGTTAAGCCACTGAATGTATAGTATCTTACAGCCGCGCCGAATGCTGGCGATAACGCTCCGCCGGTACCGGTCAAAGCAAGAGCTGTTAAGCCACCGGAATCCGATACCGGAATGCCAGCCTTAGCATTAAGCCATGCTATTGCATCTGCCTCAACATCAAACAGTTTTTCTGTCTTCAGATTGCCGTTAACATCCTTCATGATTGCACCGTTAATCGTGGGTGTCTGAAATGCGGTAGTAGCGCCCTTGGTTGCGTTGTCGTCCGCAGGCTCGCTATACTGCATTTTGAATAGCCAAATAGCGCGGAACTTATACGCACCGTCTCTCTTTACCCTGCCATAGAATCCATGCCCCACATATGGAGCGATATCACCCTCATTGACAGTTAATTCACCGTCACCATTGATTTGGTGTCCCAATAAGAACGCCTGAACCTCGTGTATCAGTTCGTTCAATGCCAGCGCCTCTGTGCCTCCGGATATTGACTGGTCGATATCATCAAGTACATCATCCGCAAACAGCTCTACCTTGTTTGATGTCCATGCAAGATTCGCACTCATTGCCCTGCCCATTACCATGCCGCCAAAATAAACCGGTACGCCGGTACTGTCGTCATAGCGTGCGCAAACAGGATATTTTAACCCTACTTTCTTCATTGTATTTCTCCTTCCTATAAATCAAATTTGCTTATATCGTTATCAATAGATGCTTTTATTTCCTCTATTGACTTGTTCTTTGTCTTAT
>JAEZKL010000045.1 GCA_023415475.1 Bacillota bacterium
ATCCAGCCTTGATAATTGTAATTGAGTCAAACCTATCACATCCGCTTTCATAATAGTAGTATACAATGATAGGGGTGACATTTTCATTCGATATTCTACAAGGTGACATTATCATTAATTAACAACACAGGGATTGATTCGAGTCTTGACGATACCCGCTCAATGGAATATAATAGTGCCTAAGCTATTGCGATTGCGGTTCACCGCATCATAATAGGTTATATCCTAGTTGATCAATGCTTTATGGAAGGTAAGCCTTCTATCTAGGTTAAAATATTTCATTTTTAAGGAGGAATATACGATGGCTAAAATTACGAAGGACATGACAATTGCACAGGCAATCGCAATCGATCAGAGCATCATTCCTGTGTTATTAGATATAGGCATGCATTGCCTTGGTTGCCCGTCTGCGCAGGCAGAGACATTAGAGGAAGCAGCGATGGTACACGGCTTAGATCCGGAAGATCTTATGGAAAGAATCGAAGCAGAGGTTGGCGAATAATTACTAAGGCTATATAGATATTGAAAAAACAGGAGGTGCGAGAAGCACCTCCTGTTCTGTTACACAGATACTTACATAACGGAAAGTATCTGTAATGCATGGTCTCTAACGATAACTTCAAAGTGTTCATCGTAGTAAGTAGAGCTTGCATAAGTGGAACGCTCTACCCTGCCGTATTCTGATATGATATTACATACCTTATTGAATTCCTCCGGAGTGTGGTCGGAAATACTGATTACCAAGTAATAAATTGCAGTCACCGGATTCTTATATAAGGTGTTAACTCCATTGTAAGTGCCTACCATGATATATGCTAACTGAGTAACCTCTTGTAACGAACGAAAAGTATAGATTTTTACCAGGTTTGACGGAACGTGAACACCTGGCTTATCGATCGGATCATTTTGAGCTACCTCGGGTGCTTCCAGGATCTCTTCTTTAGAATTCTCCATAATATCTTCACTCAAATCGTCTTCTGCCTGGTCAAAACAATTTATAATTTCATCCGCATAGGAATCCTCATCTGGTTCATGCATCTCGGTGTTCTCATGAACATTAAAGGAGGAGAATTTTGAAAAACGGGTATCCAGCTCGTCAGGATCCTCTACCTTAGTGATTACAAGGATTAAACATTCCGTAGATACCGGAATTGCTTCTATCATCAAAGGAATATCATCAACTTCAAATCCGAATTCATAGAAAGCCTGTTGAATCATATCACGAAACAAAGCTTTTGCCTTCTCAGTACCATAAGCTAATTCGCTTATCTTCAGTTCACGGTCGATCAGATCACTTTTATTCAAAGTACATCTAATTTGGTTGTCGCTGATTTTTTCTATCTTCATAAAGTACACCCCTTTCTGTACTAAACAGGAACTGATTATCGTAACATACGAGAATCCATCCATCGGTGTAAACAAAGTATAATTTAAAATACAAGTAAAGTCAATATACCTAGATATGAAATTTGTGTTAATAAACCCTGTATTTTAAAGGGAAAATCAGATGTTTTATCGTCAATTATAACAAAATTGTGACCAAATATCGTCATTTTAAACAGGATAAAAAGGATTGATTTATTTCCAGTATCTGGCTATAATTATATTATGACTTGATTCCTGTTTTTTATTATGCTGATAGGAAAGGAGAGAATGCAACAGGAGATTTGGTTTCAAAAATATCACATCATTCGTTTGCTTGGCAGCGGAGGCACTGCCAGAGTATATCTTGCAAAACACATCAAATTAAATTCTTATCGTGCAATCAAATGTATCTCAAAAACCCATCCCTTATATGATTTACAACGTAACGAAGCACTCATTCTAAAAAATCTGAAACATTCTTGCATTCCTATAATTTATGATATTGAAGAAGATGAAGAAGGTTCCTATATTGTCGAACAATATCTGGAGGGAGATACCCTGAAGGATTATGTGCGGGACAGAGGGCCGATCAGGGAAGATATCATAGTCAGCTATGCAATCCAGATCTGTGATTTATTTCATTATCTGCATTCCAGCGAACGTCCAATTTTATATGTGGATCTAAAACCTGACAATATTATGATCTCAGGTAAAAGTATAAAATTAATTGACTTCGGGAGTGCAATTTATCAGGATGAGCTTAATAAGAAGTCAAAAATCACTGCCACCAGAGGTTATGCTGCTCCTGAGCTGTACCGACAGGGAGTATTGGATGACCGATGCGATATTTATGGGATCGGTATGCTGCTATACTATATGGCTACAGGGGTAATGATATCACCGAATGCAAAACAGATATCTAATATCGACCAGATATCCAATTGCTCCAAAGAGCTTAAGCATATTATTAACCATTGCCTCAAGTTTAATCCGGCACTAAGGTATACGACAGTTGCCAAGTTGAAGAAACATTTATCAGCATTACAGCCCAGAAGAGGAAGTTGTCAGGAATCAGGTCAAAGAACCATAGTAGTGGCAGGAACTCAGTCTAGAATCGGAGTGACTCATCTGGCCTTTCGCTTATGCTATTACATGAAGAATCAGGGTGTGGACTGTGTGTATCAGGAGAACAATCAAAGCCAGTGTATCCACAGATTGAAAGGACATCTTGAGCTAACTCAGGAGAGTAGCGGTTCCTTTATTATGGAGGGGATACCGATGCTATCAGTTGGACAAGCGAGAGAGCAGGATACATCGGTGGCTGCAGTAACAGTAATTGATCTGGGTACACTGACAAAGGATAATGTTGATTTTTTTCTTGAGGCAGATACCCGATTAATCGTCATGGGCGCTAAGGATTGGGAGTTGGCCTATTCAGAGGAGGTACTGGATATGATAGCAGAATATAAAGATATTATCTATCTATTTAACTTCCTTGACGGTAAGCAGTTCCAAATGGTTTGTAGGAACATGGAGCAACGATGCTGTTATCGTATTCCTTATGAACCGAATCCTTTTGGGAAGATCACTGCTCAAAACGGACAGGATCTATTCCGGGTTCTGCTCGAATATAGTGGTTACTATGGACTTCCAAAAGGTAGGATACAACGAGAAAGGAAAGGACGAAATAGTAATTATGAAGCATAAGCCAATACTATTAAATAAACTCCAAGGCAATCGTGGCAGGTTCCGGGAGGTAATCGGACTAATCGGAACGCACCACGGCGTCGGAGTAACGCATACAGGGTTGCTATTAGCCTTTTATTTCGGTGAAGAATTAGGGAAGAAGACAGCTCTGCTGGAATGCAATGAGCACCGGGATATGCAGCTGATAGAGCAGGCTTATGAATGGAGTAATGAAGAAGGAAACAACTTTTCTTTTCGCAAGATTACCTGCTATAAAGAGGTAAAATCGGGTCAGATACCACAGATACTTGGAGAAGATTATGAATATGTCATTCTGGATTTCGGAACTGAGCTCTATTCAAATCGGGAAGAACTGCTTCGCTGCTCAACTAAAATAGTGGTTGGAGGCCAGTCAGAATGGGATATCCTTAAGCTGAAAGAATTTATCAGGAATACGGAGGTGATTCGAGGAAGTGAGCATTGGATGTGTTATCTTGTGCGAGCTAGAGAACGAACGCTACAAAGACTTAAGAAGGACCTAAAACAAAGAATATGGGCGGTGCCGGACATACAGGAGCCCACCCATATCAGCTACAATGTAAGACTGTTTTTTAGGCAGTGTTTCTCTTTTAGATAAAGCAGCGGATTATTGATTGGAACCTGGGAATAGGAAGTATAACATATCACAAATGACCTTCTTATCCGAGAGTTAAATAATTTTAGCATCCACCCGAGTCCGCTGACCAGAGAGGAATACAATACAATGATTAAATGAATGTTAATCAGAAGAAATAAGCAGTGCAATAGCGGAATCGGTAAACCGGCACTTAAAAGCCCTCTATACTTTTTTGTCGGATGAGACATCCACGTAACCTCGATTCTCTGCATTGCTGATAGGGAATTAAAAGATGGGATAATACCCAAGTCAGGCGGCTGTACTCATTGATGCAGCCGCTTTGCCATATCTCTGATTTTTAGGGTAACAATTATTAAGAATTTTTGAAGTGGAAGTTTCTTCTTTCCTAGACCATATGCTATATGTTATGGTACAATATAAGTGCGAATTATAAAAAGCATAATTCACACTAAGCGAATGTTAATTCGCTTTGAGAAGATTTGTGCCTGCGTCACCAAAGTGTGAAAACACACTTGGCACATACTAACACAAAGGGCAGGCATAGTTGTTTATAAATATAACATAAAGAATGGAAAGGCGCGGGGGAATACTATGGATAAACGATTAAAAATGGCGATGCTTGGGGGAACGGCCGGAATTGTCATCATACTGATACTTCTAGGATCAATGATTGTTAAGAAGCTGACTCCCAGTAATGAAATCATGCAGTTGTCTGAATATTATAAGGTTAAGGATTCTGAAGTGCTGATCATACTTCAGGATGAGATCTACGATATCAAGGGTATGCTGATAGATGGTTCGGTTTATGTGGATTATAATACAGTGATACAGCAGTTTAATCATAGATTCTATTGGGATTCCAATGAAAACATACTAACCTATACAACTCCGGATGAGATTATCAAGACAGAGGCGGACAGCAGGAGTTATTCAATCACTAAGAGCATGATTGAAACTAATATGGAGATTAAATCTCCGATTGTACAGGTGTTTGCTGATCAGGTTTATCTGTCCTTGGATTTTGTTAAGAAATACTCCGACCTTACCTTTCAATATTATGAGAATCCAAGCAGGGTTGTAATTAATTATATATGGGGAGATTACTTGTTTACCGAAGTTAAAAAGGATACCCAGCTTCGTACTGAGCCCAGCATTAAGAGTCCGATTATAGCTGAGCTTCCGGTAGGAACAACACTTTTGTATGTTGATAAAGAGGAAGCTCCACAAAAGGGTTTTGTAAAGGTTATGACCACGGATGGAATAAAAGGGTATGTAAAGAGTAAAAGCACGAAGGAATCCTTTTATGAGACCATCGGCAGTAGTTATCAGGAGCCGGAGTACACGGCACAGACAAGACCCGGTTCCATCAATTTGGTCTTCCATCAGGTAAATTCGACGGATAATCTGGGTGATTTGATAGCGGATACGAAGGGAGTAAACGTGGTCTCTCCTACCTGGTTCAGCGTTGACGACGTATCGGGTACAATTTCATCCCGAGCATCAGAAGAGTATGTGGCGAAGGCGAAGGAACTGGGGCTGGAGGTATGGGCGCTGGTGGATGACTTCAGTAATGAGATTAATATGTATGATGTTTTATCCTACACTTCCCGCAGGGAGACATTATCCAATGCTTTAATTCAGGCAGCTATGGATTATCATTTGAACGGTATAAACATTGATTTTGAGAAAATATCCTCAGAAGCAGGAATACATTATATACAATTCTTAAGGGAATTAAGTGTAAAATGCAGGAATAACGGTATCGTGCTTTCGGTAGATAATTACATTCCCGCACCTTATAATACTCATTATGACCGGGAAGAGCAGGGTAAGATTGTGGACTATATCATTGTGATGGCATATGATGAATTCTACGCAGGTTCCGAAGTGGCAGGACCTGTAGCCTCCATTTCCTTTGTGACAGATGCAGTGAATAATACACTTGAGTCAGTACCTAAGGAAAAGACAATAATTGCAATTCCTTTCTATACCCGTCTCTGGAAGGAAGCTGATGATGGAGTAGTATCCTCTCAAAGCTTTGCGATGACTCCGGCAGCAGATTTATTGAGAGAAAACGGAGTAGAGGCAGAGTGGAATGATTCTTACGGCTGTTATTATGCAGAATTTAAGAAGGACGGCGCCACCTATAAGATGTGGCTGGAGGAAGAGAAATCTATTGAGACTAAGATGGAGGTAATCTATGAGGCGGATGTAGCAGGAGTGGCAGCCTGGAAGCTGGGTCTTGAGAAAGAAAGTATCTGGAATGTAATAACACCTTATTTAAAATAACTCTGTCAAGAATAGGACAAAAGAACATCTCATAAGATATAAGGAACCTATATTAGGAAGAAATCTTATGAAGAGATATTTTAATATTATGTTCCTGTTCTTTATATGCTTTGCCTACCTTTTATCCTCGAACCGATTCTCTCAAGGGAAGAATCAAATCGTTGAGGTTAATTCTGATAGAGTAGAGGAAAAACCGATTACCATAGTGATTGATCCGGGGCACGGAGGGAGGGATCCCGGCAAGGTCGGGGTGAATAATGCGCTCGAGAAGGATGTTAATATGAGCATTGCCCTCAAGCTGAAAAATCTCTTAGAACATAATGATATTAAAATCATTATGACTCGAGAAGAAGATATAGGCCTTTATTCGGAGGGGGATTCCAATAAGAAGCGTGCTGACCTGATTGCACGGGTCGATATCATTAAGGAAAACGGGGCAGACTTGGCCGTCAGTATCCATCAGAACAGCTTTACCGAGGAATATGTGAAAGGAGCACAGGTCTTCTATCATTCTAAATCTCAGCAGGGAAAACTTTTTGCAGAAATAATGCAAGCGCAGATAGTTAAGACAATCGCCGATGGCAATCACCGAAAAGCAAAGCCGAACAATAATTATTATATGTTAACTAAAACAGAATGTCCGCTGGTCATAGTGGAATGCGGCTATTTATCAAATATCAGGGAAGCAGCTTTGTTGGTCAATGAGGATTATCAGGAAAAGATGGCTTATGCGATCCATCTTTCCATCTTGCGATATATTAATCATGAGGAGCTTAAGAAAGAACTGCTCAGAGCAACGGCGCACCCGATTCTTAATGATTTCACGGCAGGACCATTCCTTAATCAAGATATTATATGATAACGACAAGAATTTGATTTTATAAAAATAAAGTGTTATAATGTGCACGATAAGCAGATTACTCCGTGTAATCTTAAGCAGCTTGCATGCTCGCATGCGAAGCTGTTTAAGATTATACGGACAAGTGCAACGTGAGCAATGGAACCTATGGTTCCATAGGAAGCTTGCTTCCGAGCTGTAATCTGCGAAAGTAGAGTGGAGCCAGTTTCTTTTAAGCTGTAATCTGCGAAAGTAGAGTGGAGCCAGCTTCTTTTAAGCTGTAATCTGCGCAAACAAGGAGTCTTATTTCAATATGAATACAATGATAATAAAGGTTGATGAGCTGATGCCTAAGCAGGAAGAACTGCAGGAAGCAGTCAAAATTCTGCGGGAGGGCGGTCTGGTGGCATTTCCTACCGAGACAGTGTATGGGCTTGGAGCCAATGCATTAGATACTCAGGCGGCTAGAAAAATATATGAAGCAAAGGGACGCCCTTCGGATAACCCACTGATTGTACACATCTCTGAGACTTCTGATATGGAGGTTCTTGCAAGGGATATACCTGATAAAGCATATCAGCTAGCAGAAGTTTTCTGGCCGGGACCTTTAACGATCATCTTAAAGAAGAAGGACTGTGTTCCTTACGGTACCACCGGTGGACTGGATACAGTAGCGATCCGCCTTCCGGCTAATCCGATTGCACGAAGTCTCATTGCCGACTCAGGAGTCTATGTTGCCGCACCCAGTGCCAATCTCTCAGGAAAACCAAGTCCGACTAAAGCAGAGCATGTAATTAAGGATATGAGTGGGAAGATTGATATGATTATCGATGGGGGAAGCGCAACCCTCGGATTAGAATCCACAATTATTGATCTATCGGGCAGCAAACCGGTGATATTGAGACCGGGATGCATCACAAAGATAATGCTGGAGAATGTAATCGGTCCGGTTGAGATTGATCCTGCTATACTCAGTAAGAATCCGGATCCACAGATAGCGCCGAAGGCACCGGGGATGAAATATCGCCATTATGCCCCGGAGGGGAAGCTTACCATATACGAAGGCGATACAATGTTGGTAATCGATGCAATTAATCAAAAGGCAAAGGAAAAGTTGGATGGCGGTAAATGTGTGGGCGTTATCGCTACTGACGAGACCAAAGCCTTATACCGGTACGGAATTGTTAAGACCATAGGCTCAAGGAAGGATGAAGCTTCTATTGCTGCCGGTCTCTATGCAATTCTGCGGGAATTTGACGAGTTGCATACCGAATATATTTACACAGAAAGCTTTGCGGATAATAGTCTGGGGCACGCCATTATGAACCGGCTGTTAAAGGCTGCGGGTTATCGTGTTATTAAGATTGCAGATGGTGTAGGAGATTGAAGCTCAACCGAATAAAAAGCGCTTCAATCGATCCAAGCTGTTAAGAGGTTTTATGGAGGTTTAAATGGGGAAATATCAGAAACTAATTTTTGTATGTACCGGAAATACATGCAGAAGCCCAATGGCAGAAGCAATTTATAAGAACCTGGAAAAAGTCAGTGAAATGAAGATTATTTCACGTGGGCTAGTTGTATTATTTTCAGAGCCTATAAATCCAAAAGCAGAAATCATTCTTAAAAAGCATGACTTGGAATTACCATATCATGTGGCTAAGGGTTTAAAAGCTTCCGATATTGAGGAAAATACCTTAATACTAACTATGACGGCAAGTCAGAAGAAGAAGGTCCTCGAAATGTATCAGGAAATGAAGGAAGTATATACGATTAAGGAATTTGCAGGTGAAATCGGGGATGTAGTTGATCCTTACGGCGGTACTTTGATGGAGTATGAGGAATGCTACATTGAACTGGGTCGTTTAGTTAAGAAGACGTTTTATAAACTAAATGAACTGAATTAGAATGGAGGATTTAACATGATAGCTCTAGGAAATGATCATACCGGATATACAATGAAGAAAGCCATCATTGAATATTTGGATGCAAGAGGAATCGAATATAAGGATTTTGGATGTGGGGATGTGACCTCTAGTAATTATCCTGACTATGCGAAGGCGGTAGGCAGAGCAATTCAGAAGAAAGAATGCGATATGGGTATCTTAATCTGTGGAACAGGAATTGGCATTTCGATAGCAGCCAATAAGATGAAGGGAATTCGAGCTGCTCTTTGTCATGATTGCTTCAGCGCAGAAGCGACCAGACTTCACAATGATGCCAATGTTCTTGCTATGGGTGCCAGAGTGATTGGAGTCGGACATGCCCTTAAAATCGTTGATATATTTTTAAACACAGAATTTTCTAATGATGAAAGACATCTTAGGAGAATTAATATGCTCGAAGAAGAGTAATCAAGAGGGTTCCATACCATTGATAGGCTCCTGCAGAGTATGAAAATGACCGGCATAGATAATCTGAAGTAAAGAATTGGCGGTACGAAGCGCATAAGTGGCTTCAGCTTGGGTAATTAGCTTCTTCTCAAGGGCATCGGCAAGTTCGTTCAGATCCATAATCCGCATACTACCGTCTTCATATAGGATGAGATCAATTAATAGATCCTCTATGATGACGGTGTTTTTTTCGTCATCCTTTTTTATTTGGATAATATCACAATACCAATAAACAACTTCACCCTGTATATTAAATACCTTGCTGATCTTAAAGCCCTTATCCAGATAGAAGGCAGAGATTCCCCGGGCAATATCCTTTCGCGGATGTAAGGTGTTCCATTTGGTGATTATCAGGTTCTGTTCCATGGCCAGTATCGTATCATCCTTAAGATGGATTAACTCGTCAGGAATAAATCGTCTCCGGTATAGTAAAGGCTTAGTCATGAGTGAATCTCCTTTCATAAACCAATATAAAATACATATTTACAGATGTTTAATTCATTCTTTTGATAAACAATTGGTATGAATTTTCACCAATTATATCATGAATTCAGGATAAGGTACAGCTAATTCGAATAAACCTATGATTTTAGGGAAAACTTTTAGGTAAAATAATAGTACTGCCTAAAATTGGAGGTTGATTTAGTGAAGAGTATTGATTGGAATAAGGTTGTAGAATCCTTCAAGAATACATTATCCTTACGTCGTACCAAGATAACTTTATATATGGCAACGGTATTATGGGTTGCAGTAGCAACGCAAATGCTTGTTAATCGAGTGTTCCAGGAGGATGTTAAAATTACGGAAGCGTTTGTAAAGACGAATACCGATGAGATGCAAAGCAGTGTTGAAATTGCAGCAGAATATCGAACAGGTGAACTTAGTGCGGAGGACAAGAAGGCCTTAATATGTGATTTAGCAGCAAAGATAGGGCTGACAATAGATAAGGAGATATCGATATGGGAGGAAGGCGATCGAAGTGAATATTTTTTCTTTAAGCGCGCCAAGAAGGCAACCTCGGAAATTAAGGTAATCAGTGTGGAGCAGAAGCACTATATCATTGTCCGTCTTTCCATTCAGGAGGGAATCGCCGGTATTGATAAGTATAAAAAAACTCTGGAGACTGCATTTAAGGAGCTGGAAGTAAAGGATATGCAGGTTACTCTAAAATACGAAGGTAATCAGGAGGGTGACCTGACCTCGGAACAAAAGCGTGAGGTGGCTCAGCTTCTGGTTGATGAGCTTCAGGGTGAGATCGCGCTGGAATACGATGAAGGTGATATGTATACTGTCTATGCGTACACCGGAATGCTGAAGGAATATGTAACCACCATGGATACGAAGATTAATATTCAGATAGCGATCTCTTACAACGAAGTCAGTAACAAGACAAGAATTACACTGGCTACACCGATTATAGGTGATAGCTGGTAAAATAGGAATTATGCATGGCATAATTCCATTCGAAGAACTACGAAGTTCGCCCATTGGAGCGAACTCCGCAGTTTTTTACGGTTGTTAAGTTCCATGCTTCTAATATTCCAATGACAATATTAAGCACGCTTCGCAATCTTTCTATTGTCATGAACAAAAGTATGCACCGGATGCTATATATGAGCATCGGTGCATACTTTTTAATCATTGATTAAAACCAGCGTCTTCTGCTACGATGACGTCTCCTGCGGTTGAAGATCTCGGATAGTAATAAGAGAGATACAATGTCACGAAGATGATTCTGACTTCTACCTAGAGGGAATAAATTCAGACTATTCATTTCAACCTGTGTTTCTTCTATTGGTTTAATGCGGTCGTATACACGATCGACAAGCCTTTCAATAGATTCCTTGTCAGGATATTCATCAAACATCATACTGCCGTCATATTCCATCTGGTCACATTCGTTATCAATTTCCTTCAGAATAGCCTTAGCTGTCTTCGGATATAGCTGTTTCATATATTCTACATCACGGTCAAGGTCGGCACTATTATCATAACCATAGAGAGGGAATAGAGGGATGCCCATCGGTACATTATAGGAATTTATATTAGGAAGGCACATATTGGGCATTCCCTGATAGGGTGAATAATTCATATTACCGGTCATAAAAGGCATATTCGGATTGTAATAAGGCATTTCTTGACCTACACCTGATTGCATTCCGGAGGGTATACCACTTGGCATCTGCTGGGGCATACCGCTTGGCATCTGTTGAGGCATACCGCTCGGCATTTGCTGAGGCATACCACCCGGCATCTGCTGGGGCATACCACTCGGCAATTGCTGAGGCATACCACCCGGCATCTGTTGCGGCATACCGCCTGGCATCTGCTGAGGAATTCCAGGCATAGATCTTCTCATCGGCGGAGGAGTAACATTTCTCACAGGGGGAGTAGTACCTCCCGGTGCTGTCTCATATATGAAGGGTGGCTGGCCTGGTGTTGCACTTGTGCCGGGTCTCATCGGAGAAGTACCGGTTCCTGTATTCGGAGCAGGAGCCGTGCCCATACCAGGTCTGGGTTGGGTAGTGCCGTGACCCGGAGCAGGAGACGTGCCCATACCAGGTATGGGTTGGGTAGTGCCTAGGC
>JAEZKL010000050.1 GCA_023415475.1 Bacillota bacterium
AATGCAACTGATGAGCAGTTGGCAGATATGGCAAATAAATGTGCGGTAGGCGTTGGTGGAGCTAAGGGTTCTGCTAAGCTGCTGAATGAAGATGACATGCTCGCCATTTTCAAAGCTTGCAGATAAAGGAGTAGGGGATTCAGAAAGAATCATGCGCGCAGTCAATGATTCTGATGGTGGCGTTTTATACGACAGATTTACGACCATTTATAATGATATGTAAAGAATAATGAATTGCCAAGACAAACAGAACATGCATGAAATAAGGAAATAAAGACATATAAAAGATTTTACAGTATCAGGAATGATTTCCCGACGATGAAATCACTATCCTAGATGGATCTCTACGACACTCAGTGGACTTTGGTGGACTTATACAGATTGGCCTTTTTTTCTGAAATTCAGGATGGAAGATGTTGGGTCGGGATGTAATAGCCCCAAAATGCCACCGGAGCATATTGGAGAGTTAGAAAACTAAAAAACAAAGAAAATCTTGAGGAATAGCTTAAGATTTGAAGTGATAGACACTTCGTTACTGGTAGAAATACCAGAGCGAGGTGTCTTTTTTGATTCAAAAATGTGTTCAAACTGTAGGTAGATCGTTATCTTGTGTATCAAAGTGTGAAGGAAAAGCATCTTCACACGGGAAGAACCCGGAATGAGCACTGCGGTGCTCATTCCAAGCTTCTTCCGAGCTATTGAAGATGCAGCAACATGTATCAAAATCGTGATTGAGGCTATGAAGTGGATGCTTTACGGATTGAGGTGACAACAAAATGAAGAGCAAAAAGAAAAAGGTGGGTCCGGATCTAGACAGATATTTGAGTCAGCATACTAAACGCTACGTTGCTTACAGGCAGGCAGCGATTGTCTATTCTATTCCTTATTATGCGTTTGTAAAGGCCGCAAAGGAGGCAAATGCCTGCTGGAAGATCAGAAAGTAAAAGTTGGATTTTATGAGGATTTCGAAGGGAAAAAATATACACCAGTAGTGGAGCAACTCAAAGTTCTCGGTTTTGTAAATATTGAGATCATTGATTTGGATGATGCAGGATTCTTTACAAATAGGGCAGATACCATTGAGACGATTTCATCAATGGAGATACTAGTTTTGATAGTAAAGACTATTTTTATACAAGTGACAAGGTAATAATAACTTTTCATTAATGGATTTTTAAAGAGGGCATCGTATAAGCTCGAGCATACGAAAGGGAAAACTGTAATTGGAATATTTAAAAAATAGGGGCGTTAGACAAATATATTGATATTGAGCAAGTAGGCAATGTATAATATTACCATGCAAGTTGTTTCCAATAGTTATCAATTGTGAATAGTTTGTTATTTTTATATTATCTTAAAGTGTAAAATGAAAGGGGAAATAACATTGTCAAATTTATATGGTATATGGATTGGAGAAAATGCTACTATTGCTATCGCTCAAGATTATTATATCGCTTTCTTAAGGATAAATAAGGATTTAATTGCTTGTATTCTAAGACATAGCGAATCAGGAATAGTCGGAATTGTCTATGGTATTGGTATAAATTTTAAAGCACATGCTATAATGGCAGTAAAAAATCCAGATACGGGAACAATTATGTCAAACTCCGATGAGGCAAAAAATCACCTTATAAATCATTCTGCAGATACTATAGAATACAATCAATCAGATAACAAGTTGGTTTATACAATGTGCAATGGGAATACATATAACCTTGTATTAGCAGAAAAATTTGAGATGCAATTATTTAATCGAATAAATGAGGTCAATGATTCTTTATCAGTTGCTGAACGTATGTCTTTATGGTGTATAACAAGGCGCTATGAGTATGAGGATGGATATTTTGAAGCTAGTTTTGATACACAAAAGTATTCCATTCTTTTTTGGGTTAATCTACACGAGGGTCAAACATATTGTCGAGTAGGCCAAAATGGTTTTTGTGAGAAAGGGTGGGCAATGCTATCAACTATTTGCATCAGACATAACGAATGTAGGATGATAGATAATAATCTTTTATCTGTCAATGATTTCAAACCTATCGATGATTGTTTTGTTGTGGATGGATGTGCTTTCCCTCCTGATGGAGGATGGTATTGGTCGGTAAAGGAAGTCACTGATGATGTTATATATTTGAATGGCTGTGGTGGAGCTACATATGAAATACACAGAATTAAGAATCATACTAATTAAAGAAATTCGCAATTAATAAAGGAGGGATATTGTTCCACCTTTCGTTTGTCAATATACCAATAAATTTATCTAACACAACTAAAAAATAACATGAAAGGCCGTTTGTCGAATGACATTCGGTCTTTTTTTACGCAAAACAATAGTGGAGGAAATTAATTATGGAATTTTTTCAATCAGCAGTAGGAACATTGCAGACACTCGTAGTAGCACTTGGAGCAGGTCTTGGCATCTGGGGTGCAATCAACCTCATGGAAGGTTACGGCAATGATAACCCCGGAGCTAAATCCCAGGGAATGAAACAGCATACTTCAATCAATTGAGGATTGGATGAAGGGAATGCTTGTATCAGGTATTATGGATAATCTGAACAGCACCTTTGATTCAGTGAATGCACAGGTCGGTCAGATAGCATCAGATGTGGGAATGACTCCGGCGAGCTATGCACCGGGGGAGAAGCAAATGAGGATGAGCTTGTTAATGAAGATGAAGACAAAATGACAAGTGATGCAATTCAACTCTGTAATGACTTGAAGTTACTTCCGGATTATTTTCAGTTTTCATTATGGATGAATGCCGTAGACTAGCGGTCAGGTTTTAATGATCTTTTAAGAAAATAGCAATTAAGCTGACACATTTAAACCTTTAATTATATAATGTGCACTATAATAATAAGTTTAAAAAATATATTATATAATTATTGACAACGATATACAATTGTTATATAGTGTAAATATACAAAATATATGTTTGTAATAACATTTAAACGATTAAACGAGATGTTGGTGAAATAGATGGCCGGCATTATTTTATCAATACAGTTTAAACGATTAAATAGAAACGAATTTATTTCTTTCATCAGGTCCTTCATCATAGCCTGTAAACGTAGGGCCGCAGGCACAATTTATTCAATGTGAATTGGTTGATAATTCACAGATGAACCCTAAAATTTTCACATTATTTCAGGAGGTATTTTATGAAGAGTAAAAAAGTACTTGCGCTAATTCTTGCAGTTACACTGGCATGCAGCGCACTCGTTGGCTGTGCGAACAAAACACAGAGCAACAATGGGGATACTACAAGTTCTAAGACATCGGACTCGAATACGTCAGACAAAACTGCTTCGGACGCTGGCCAGACGGTTAACATTTGCTTATGGAATAACCTGCCCGATGATGAATCTCTTAATATGTTTAAGCAAGCAGAGAAAGCAACCGGAATCAAAGTAAATGCAACCGTAATTCCGGACACAGACTATTCATCCAAATTAAATCAGATGGTTTCGACCGGAGACAGCTCTATCGATATTTACATCGTTTGGGAAAATGATATTGGGAATTTTGCTAGAGCAAATGGTATTATTTCTCTTGATAATTATCTGAATGGTTCTTCCGTTAAAACAGGTGATTTTATTGATGCAGTTGCCAAGTTATCCGGTGGCTTAGGTGCTACCTATGGCTTGCCATGGTGTGCAGCTACAGAAGTCCTGTATTACAATAAAGATATGTTTGATGCTGCAGGCATTACTTACCCCACCAATGACTGGTCCTATTCAGATTATAAAGCAGCAGCAGAAAAATTAACTCAGAAGGCAGCAGACGGATCAACTGATGTATATGGAAGCGCATTACCCAATGCCCAGACCTGGTGGGCAGGAATCGGCGGAGCCGGAGATCAGGTTTACGATCCTTCCAACGGTCAAATGGTAATCAGTGACGGAGCAGTATCATTTGTTACAGATTGTGCTGATATGGTCAGCAAAGGAATTATGCCGGAACCGTCTTCTGATACAACCGACTTCTTTGCTGCAGGCAAGGCAGCTATGAGCTGGCAGGGAAGCTGGATGATCGGTTCTTACAAGGACACCCTGTCCTTTAACTGGGATATTGCTACCATTCCTACCAACTCATTGAAGTATAATACCTTACATACCGGTTTCTATACAATCAATGCCAAGAGTAAAAACCAGGACGCTGCATTTAAAGTAATTGAATTCTTAATGGGTGAACAGGGTCAGACAACAAACTCGAAGGCAAGTGGTAATCCTTCTGCAATCAAGACGATTGCATCAGAAGGTGCATGGAAGGTGGAAAGCGCTAAGACAATTACTAACTGGGATGCAATCACAGATTCTCTTGAAGCAGGAATCTTTGGCTATACTTGCTTACCTTCCGGAGTTACCAACAATGCGGTCAGTGAATTCAACGCTGCTTTGCTAGGCCAGAAGACACCACAGGAAGCAGTTGACGCGGCTTCACAGTATGCGAAAGAAACAATAGGATACTAAAAGATATTTTATATCTGATCTCAAAGGGCGGATGCTTACTATTTCATAATCCGCCCTTTGAATGAGATAAACGATTCTTTGAAAGGAGGATGTTATGAAAAATGATGAAAAAATAAAGCCGGTAAAGAACAAGCAACTAAAAAATAATCTCACTGCATATGCGTTCTGTGCTCCATGGTTTATTGGCTTTGTGTGCTTTACCTTCTTTCCGATTGCTTTTATGTTCGCTGTGAGCTTAACGAACCGCAAATTAAACGGTGTTTCGGAATTTATCGGTTTCAAAAATTATATTAATATGCTTCACAATACATCATTTTTAAACTCGTTAAAAGTAACAATATTTTTTACGATTGTAATGATGATTGTAACTACGATCTGGGCTGTTCTTATGGCAATGCTGTTAAATTACAAGCAGAGACTGAATGGAATCTTCCAATTTTGCTATTTCCTCCCATCCGTTATTCCAACGATTGCACTGGCCTATGCGTTTCGAACGATCTTTGGTCAGGATGCAGGTCTTCTCAATGGAATCATTGCAGTCTTTACGGGGCATAAAGTATCGATCAACTGGCTTTTTGATCAGACCACAGTCTATCTGGCTGTTTTCTTTGTCACATTATTTACCTATAATACGGGACAGATGATGCTGATCTTCCGTTCTGGATTAAATGATGTACCTCGGGAATTATATGAAGCTTGCGATATCGACGGTGCGAATGCATGGTGTAAATTCTTTAAAATCACTTTGCCCATGATTTCTCCAATTATTCTTTTTAACGCGGTTATGGGCTGCATCAGCGCTCTGAACGGATCCTTTGCTTTACTGTTTCCGCTTACCGGAGAGAGTGGCAATCCGAACGGAATGACACAGGTCTTAAGTCTTTTGATCTATAAAGAAGCCTTTAGTAATATGAAGGTTGGCTATGCCTGCTCATTGTCTGTGGCATTGTTCCTGATCGCATGTTGTTTTGGAATAGGAATATTTGCAGTTTCTAAGAAAATGGTATATTATGAGAATTAAGGAGAGGCTCTATGAATTCGGCAAAAAAAAAGAAAAAGATTTTAAGAGTTATCATTTATATGGCTAAAATTCTTGTTGCTGTGGTCATGTTTTCTCCGATTATTTGGGTTTTTTCCGGCGGATTTAAAACAGTTACGGAATTTACCACAACTACGATTATTATCCCTCAGAAGTTTACATGGGAAAATTATGAGTACATTTTTAACGTATCAAATTATTTTCTATATGTTCGTAATACAGTTATTTTAATGGTAGGGTGTACTATCGGCACCCTGATCTCCTC
>JAEZKL010000051.1 GCA_023415475.1 Bacillota bacterium
GCGTGCACCTGAGTATATTTCTTTAATTCTACCGGTTCCATTCTTACCAAGTTCACTAAGAAGCTCCTCATAATAGTTCTTTAATTCAATGCCGTCACGTTTAACAAGTTCATCCCATCTATATTTCACAGGTATCTTTTCTTCCGTATTTGTTTCTTTAGCCATCTTCAAGAACAAAATATAGGTAAGTTCAGTTACATACTGATGATAAGTGATACCGTCATCTCTTAAAACATTACATAAGTTCCATAATTTCTGTACTATCTCTTGATTAGTCATTTTGATAAGTTCTCCTTTATCTTTAAGCCGAATACATATAATTATTAATCTCATCAATAAAGGCATCAAGTTTCTCTCCAAATGCCTTGTTAACTGCGTTATATCCGCCTTTATTTTTAAATGCTTCTGCCTCAAATGTTTCTTTACTTAATACCGTCTCTTGTAACAGCTGCTGCTCAATTCGCTCCAGCCAGTTGATCTGAACCTTCGTCAATTCAGGATGAGCTAGTTTTGTTCTTATCATGGCCTTTCTGATACGTTCATCCTTACCAATTAAAGCATCGTCAAGGGATCTCTGTCTTATAAAGCTTATAATATCTGCAACAATATCTTCATTCTTCATTTCTTTCCATGCAGTATTCAACAGGGTTTCATTGAATTTGTGACGATCCAGTTCTAGTTTTAATGCCTTTAGAGACTCTCTAGTTAATTCCTTTGGTCTAGTTGCAATAATATTCAAAGCAGTAATCTCATTCAGATGAGTATCAATAAAGCTCCTGAACTCTTTAAGATAATCTTCTGGTTTCTTAGCATCACCATATCCTCTTGCATGTTCTTTTAATTCGTCTTTGGCTGTGCTAACAAACCTAGCAGTATCATATCCACCTATAACATACTCAAAAGCCAATTTACAATTTTTTATATGTTCTATTGCTTGATCTGCAGTCATGTTTTTAATAGTCTCGATAAATGCTTCCGGAGATTTTGAACCAGTAAGTGTATTAAACTGTTCCCTGTTATTATCACTCATTCTGTTCTTATTTCTGCGTAATTTAGCAATAATCATATCAATTTGATTTTGTCTTGCTTTATCTGATTCAAGCATTTCAAAACGATCTATTAAGTCATCAAAGGTTTCCGTCGTACTTGTTACCACCGGTTTCATGGTAGACACTGGCAGCAGAGCATTATATACCCCTACAGCATCATACACCTCAAAATGAGTCTTACCTATTTCCGGACACAATCTGGTAGCTCGTCCAAGCATTTGTTCAAAAAGTATCCTGGAACGAATCCTTCTTAAGAAAACAAGTGTTGTTATCTCTTCCACATCAATTCCAGTTGTCAAAAGGTCAACAGTTACTACTATACTTGGATAAGCTTCATTCTTAAACCTTCTTATCGCTTCTGCTATCTTTTTCTTATTACCGTTCTCAATAGACCCAGTGATCTTCATTATCGCATTTTCATCGACACCCTGTTCTGTATAAATATCTTTAAATATCTTTACAATCATATCAGCATGGGCATCATCAACCGCAAAGATTAGTGTTTTACCTTTATCATTCGGATCTATATCTTTTGATATTTCTCTAAGTACAACCTCGTTAAAGCTTTTTGTTATGACACGCTTATTAAAGTCTTCAACATCAAACTTTAAATCATCTTCTAGTTCAGCACTATTGACTATCACGTTAGTTACAGGGTCATAAATTGGCGGAGTATCCCCTGCATTAAAGGTAATTCCTTCTTCACTAAGTTTTGTTTTAATAAGGTGAGGTGCATCATGATCAACCAAAAAGCCGTCTACAACCGCTGTGCGGTAATCATAAGAAAAAACAGGCTTGCCAAAGATCTGAGTAGTGTGAAGAGCCGGTGTTGCTGTAAGAGCAATCTTAACCGCATCAAAATAATCAATGACAGCCCTGTATTTACTCTTGAAGTCATCTTGATTTCGGTATAATACTTCATCTTCTCCCATTTCTTTATCAAGTATATATCCTCTATGCGCTTCATCTACGATAATAAGATCATAGTCTGATATACCGGGCACGGCTCCTTCATTATACATAATGCGTTTAACCAGACTCTGAACTGTTGCAATATGCACCCTTGTATCTTTATTAAATTCTTTATCTTCCAAATCTTTTACGTCATAAATCTGATTTAATGTAAATAAGTCCTTGAGTCTTACTTCCTTAAAAGTATCCATAGTCTGGTCACCCAAAGCAGTTCTGTCAACCATATATAAGATTCGTTTAAATCTACTTGCATCAAGAAAACGATATATCATTCCAAGGACTGTACGTGTTTTACCTGTTCCAGTAGCCATAGCTAATAAAGCAGTAGTTGCGTTATTTCTAATCGCTTCCTCTGCTGCCTTTATTGCATCTATCTGATAATAGCGTAAGTTTAATCCATCCGGATCCTGTAATACTTCATATCCGGTACTAACCAGCTTCTGATTAGCAGACTCTATATCTTTCTCCAATGCCTGTAAAAGACCATCCGGGCTCGGCCATCCTGACAAAGCTTTGGGTACATTAAAAGTTTCTCTGATATCTAGAAACCATATACCGGACATCTCTTCATATTGTTTCAAATAAGGTCTTCCATTCGTTGCATAAAGAAATGGAACTTTATAATTCCCGTATGTCTTAATAACGTAATTTTCATGTTCCTTCTTTATATGTTTAGCATAATCTTTACATTGACCATCAATAACCGCAGATATATTGGAGTGTTTCTTTTTTGCTTCTACAACCCCAACTAATTTTTCACCTATAAACAATGCATAATCCACTAGACCAAACTGGCTAGTAATAGAGTCTGTCGGCCATTCTGCAATAGCTATGTTCCTGTTTTTCTCAGGTCTTGTCCCCTTAGAATAACGTAAATTAATAGTATCTGCTTCCCATCCGACATTTCTAAGTTGTTCATCAATAATCTCTCGAGTCTGAGCTTCAGTCAATTTAATGTTCGATGCATTCTTATAAGCTATTGACTTACGGTCGCTTGATGCTTTTCCATTTCTCTGAATCTCTTGTAGTTGCAGCATTAAAGCTCGATTACTCTCCTCAAGCTCCTTATTTGCTCTTTCTAGCTCTTCAATACTAATTGATTGTTCTACCGGTTTAACATATTCAATCGGCTGGAAGCTATAATCTCCATATGTCTGCATAAACCAAACACATAATTCGTATGTAAGCTTTAAATTGGATAATGCTTGTTCCTTTGAATCCATACCATTGTGAGTGGCATCATTTCTGGTTAATCGTAATATACGAAAAGTATTATCAATCTCTTTGGGTAAAAGATCATTTTGCTTTAAAATCTTAATTCTATTTGCATGAGTATTATCATATTCGGGCTCCTGCAATCCATCATAAGCAAGCATGTATTTCGCTATATTCTCAGCAAGCATTCCTTGCTTTATTAATGATGTATTGGGATCTGAATATAGATTTTTTTCTGCCAAATCCCCCATTTTTACTAACTCTGGCCATTTTGATTTTAGAAATCCAAAATTACTCATGCCTTCACCCCAAACTTACAATTTAGTATTATCTATTAAAAATATGCTTTTACATTCAACCGAGCTACTTACAATTATTAAATCTTCACTCTTAAACAATATGAAAAACATCTAACCCCGGAAAAACTTTTAAAACTTCATTTATTACCAGCCTTCTATGGCATTGTTCTGCGTGCTCTTCACTACATAATAAGCATGAATCAATCCAGTAATCTATACCTTTTTGTTTTATATATTGTGTTACATTTCTTTTTTTCATTAAGTCATAATATTTTTCTTCATATTCAACCCAACCAATAGAACCTTTTTTATAAACGTCTAAGATCTCTTTAGTAGGGGAAAAAATTTGATCATGTATATATCCAATTCCTCCTATTTGCATTAAAAAGTACTCAAGATCGTCACCTTTAGTAAAACCAGCTAATTGAGACGTATTATTTAATCTTACATCGATCACTTTTTCTACATGATTAGCTTTAAGTAATTCAAAGAACTTTTTAGCATTCTTTTTTGTAAAGCCTATCGAATATATTTTATCCATATAGTCACCTTTCTTCAATATGATAACCAATATCCTTATTACGGCATCTATAAGCTTCTTTTAAAAATTCCTCTTCTGTTTTATGAACGAACATACTAATTTGATTTCTATCAGGAAAATACATATTTAATAGTTCAGAATTTAAATCTTCATGTGATTCAAGTCTTCCATCCTCTAAAATATGTCCTACTTCACATCCAGCTTTATAAAAGGCATTCGCAACTAAAATAGCACGATGACAATCAATTGGCTTCTTTTCAAGACACATTAATGCTATTTTATTATTCTCTGTACCTTTAATCACATTCTGAAGTCCGGTATTAAACAGATAACTTTCACTAAATTTTTCAAAATCTAAATACCCTTCTTTTGTATATAACTCTTTATTATCTTGGCGGGCGCCAAAATATTTTCCCATAAAGGCATAATTAATATTATGATTTTTTAATTCTCTCGTTATATTCTCTCTGTCATAAGTTTGTGCATATTTTGAATATGGCGTACTTCTAACATCAATCACATAATTTATATTATGCATTTTAAGTAATTGTAAAAAATGTTCAATCTTATGTTGCGAATGCCCAATAGTATAAATCTTACTCAACTTAATCACCTTCTACAATACAAATATTTGTGCAACAAACTTATAATAATTACCGTTATAATCGTCCTCCGGAATACTAACAACTATATATGCCTTATCAGCTATTTTACTAGATATATTATAAAATGCATAGTCTGTCATAGACCAATCTTCGTAGTATCTACCATCAAAAACAAAGGACACTTTTTTTGTGTTTCTTCCTTGATTATTAGTTCTATCGGTTAAAATAACATTACTAACCTCATATAATCCTAGAGAATATCCAAATTGTAGGGCTGTTTCTTTACCGATATATGTATTAGTATTGCCAAAAACAATACCCTTCGTTGTTACATACTGCTTTATGTTTTCTAAATCCATTTTACCTATGTATTCAAAATAGTAGTCTTCGTCAATAAGAACATTTTCCTTTTGTATTTGTAATGGAACATTCTCTTTAACGCGAACTCTCACTATATCTAAAATCTCACACTCTTTTCCGGTCTTATATATTACCATTTCAGGTGTTAGCGCATACATAGTACTTTCATCTTGACTGACTAATCTTACCAACTTTTTTGTACGAAGATTAATTCCTGAAACACAATAATTATGGTGCTTGGCAGATTTTGTTAAAACAACAATTTGTAACTCATCCATTTATATATACCTCCTTATAAAATAACAACAATATCTGTATTATATTGTAACAAATAAAGCTGTAAAATTCTACAAAAATATACATAAATAGGTAATACCATTTTACTTAAGGAGCAATCTATTTTTTGCACTAAAGTGCTTTTAGATATACCTGTAATTTCTTCTACTTGCTTATAACTATTAGTCTCTAATAACGTTAAAGCATGTTCTATCTGCTTTTTACCATAGACCTTAGGTCTTCCCTCTCTGAAGTCTGGTTTAGATTTAGCTATTATTTTACCTGACTGAGTTCTCTCAATTATCATAGCCCGTTCAAACTCAGCAAAGGCAAGAAGATTAGTAGAAATTAGTCTGCCCATAGGCGTATCTTCAATTAATCCTATATTAAGTATGTGAATTCGTTGTGTGTCAAAATTTGCCCCTCGAACCATTAATGATTATATGTGTGAAACAAACTTAATAGTATCATACTTCTCTTAGTAAAACATATGGCATTGTTAGTTTGTTGCATACACAAAGCTACTATCATGCATAAAACAAATTAATTAAACCATCGAAAAGGTATTCTCTCTTCATAACCGTTATACATATGAACAGTATCACTAATTCTAATATCATATTGTTCAGCTATATTATTCTCACCTCTCCATACCCCTATGCGATATGAAATAAATGAAGCAACTATAATAATCAAGATAGTAACTAATGAATCCTTTAAATATCCCTTTAGCTTACTGTTATCCATCTATTTATCCTCCTGCTATGTCCGACCATCTTATTTCCATTTTATCGCAATTTCCAATATTTTTCAACTTTAATATACTATGCGTAGCTTACAAGAAGGTATAGAAAAGGATAGCTGTCGACCACCAGCTACCCCCTGTACAAGATTCATAATCATAGTACTTTTGAGACCTACAATCAATTACTCCTTCATGCGGTCCTATTACCCCTTGTTGTGTAAAGGTAAGTATCATACTGCTTTCCGTCAGTACCCCCCAGCTTACTCATCCCAGTTATGATATACTTCCTGTACATCATCATCCTCGTCCAGTAAGTCAAGGATACGGTTCATCATCTTGATATACTGCTCGTCCTTAAGCTCTACCCAAGTCTGGGGAATCATGGTTACATCTGCCTGAACCATGGGAATACCGGACTTCTCAAGCGCTTCTCTGACCGCACTGAAATCAT